>DASUTZ010000152.1:0-12638 GCA_036374295.1 Actinomycetota bacterium | reverse complement strand
TTCGACGGCGGGGTCGCCCGCGTCCCCATCGTCCCCGCGGCCGTGATCTTCGACCTGGACGCGGGCGACCCCGCCGTCCGGCCGGGCCCGGACCAGGGGTACGCCGCCTGCGAGGCCGCCTCGGAGGAGGTCCCCGAGGGCAGCGTGGGGGCCGGCACGGGCGCCACCGTGGGGAAGCTGCCGGGGCGGGAGCACGCGGTGAAGGGCGGCGTGGGGACCTCCTCGGCCGCCGAGGACGGCGTGACCGTGGGCGCGCTCGTTGCGGTGAACGCCGTGGGCGCCGTCGTGGACGAGGAGGGCGCGTCGATCGCCGGGCGGCTCCTCGAGGAAGGGGAGGAGCCCTCGCCGCCGTTCGGGAACACCACCCTGGCCGTCGTGGCCACCGACGCCCGGCTCTCGCGCGAGCGGGCCCACCTCCTGGCGATCGCCGCCCACGACGGCCTTGCGAGCGCGATCCGGCCGGCGCATACAATGTGGGACGGAGACACCGTCTTCACGCTGGCGACGGGCGCCGTGGAAGCATCTCAGTCGCTCCTCGAGCGCCTCGCCGAGGACGCGCTCGCGGACGCCGTTCGGCGGGCGGTGCGGCTGGCCCGGGGCCTCGCCGGCATCCCCCCGGCCGGCGAGGAGGGGGGCCGATGAGTCAGCTCGAGGAGATCGCCCGGACCGCATCCACCTGCACCAGGTGCCGCCTGTCCGAGGGACGGACCCAGGTCGTGTTCGGAGACGGGAACCCGAACGCCGGGATCATGTTCATCGGGGAGGGCCCCGGCTTCCACGAGGACCGTCAGGGCGTCCCGTTCGTCGGGGCAGCCGGACAGCTCCTGAATCGTCTGCTGGAGGAGGTCGGGCTCTCCCGGGGAGACGTCTACATCGCCAACGTGGTGAAGTGCCGCCCCCCGGGGAACCGCGATCCCATGCCGGACGAGATCGAGGAGTGCTCCCCCTACCTCATGCAGCAGGTGGATCTGGTCGACCCCCGGGTCATCGTGACGCTGGGGAACTTCGCCACGCGGGTGATCCTGCAGCGGCAGGTGTCGATCTCGCGCGTCCGGGGGCAGAGGGAGGCATGGCGGGGTCGCACCGTGATCCCGACGTTCCATCCCGCCGCGGCCCTCCACGGGGGCGGCGAGGGCGGGCCTCAGATGCGGGCGCTCCGGGAGGACTTCGCCGCGATCAAGGCGGCCGTCGAGGAGGGAGCGCCCGCCGTCGAGGAGCAGCTCGGACTCTTCTGATGGGGAGCGAGATCCGGCTTCGAACCCGGTCGGCGGATGAGACGCGGGAGGTGGGCGCGGCCATCGCCCGCGCGCTGGTCCCGGGCGACGTGGTGAGCCTCACCGGCGACCTCGGCGCCGGGAAGACGACGCTGGTGCAGGGCTCGGCCCGGGAGCTCGGCGTGACCGACCCGGTGGCATCCCCCACCTTCGTGCTCGTCCGCGAGTACCGGGGGTCGCTCCCCATCTACCACGTGGACGTCTATCGGCTGGAGCGGATCCAAGAGGTGCTGGACCTGGGCTTCGAGGACCTGCTCGATCCCCACGGGGTCGTCTTCATCGAGTGGGGAGGCGCGATCGAGGGGCTGCTCCCAGACTCCCACCTCGAGGTCGAGCTCCACGCGCTCGAGGGGGACGAGGAGCGCGAGGTCGCGGTGCGCGCTCGGGGCCCCGGGTGGGCCGCCCGCTGGGTCGACCTCTCGGGCTCGCTCGGCTCCTGGAGGGCCGCCTGATGCTGGTGCTGGCGCTGGAGACATCGACCCCCCAGACGAGCGTGGCCATCGGGAGCGAGCAGGGCGTCGTGGCCTCGGCCGTGGTCTCGTGGGGCCGCGGCCACTCCGAGGTCACCGTCCCCGCGATCGAGCGCCTGCTGGCCTGGTCCGAGATCGACCTCGACCAGGTGGGCGGCGTCGCCGTCGGGATCGGCCCGGGCCTCTTCACCGGCCTCCGCGTCGGGATCTCCACCGCCAAGGGGCTGGCGCAGGTCCTCGGGCTCCCCATGGTGGGCCTGGGGTCGCTCGACGTCCTGGCCTACTCGATGCGGTACGCGAGGGAGCGGATCTGCGCGGTCCTCGACGCGAAGCGAAGCGAGGTGTTCTGGTCCTTCTACCGGTCGGTGCCGGGTGGCGTGACCCGCGAGACCGAGCCCTCGGTCGGCCCTCCCGAGCGGCTGGCCGCGGAGCTCGAAGCTTCGCCGGACGAGACGCTCCTCGTGGGCGGCGGAGCCCTGATGCACCGCAGGGTCCTGGAGCGCGACGCATCGGGGGTCGACTTCGCCTCCACGGCCAACGCCTTCCCGCTGGCGGTGTGGCTCCTCGAGCTGGCGGTGCCGCGGTTCCATCGGGAGGAGACGTCCAGCCCGCACGAGATCCTCCCCCTCTACCTGAGGAAGTCGGATGCGGAGATCAACTGGGATCGACGAGCGCGGAGCGCCTGAGGTCGAGGTGACGCGCATGCGTCGCCGACACCTCAAGGGGGTGCTGGCGATCGAGCGGCAGGTCTACCCGCGGCCGTGGAGCTCGAACCTGTTCCTGGCGGAGCTTCGCAACCACAAGGATCGGGCGTACTACGTGGCGCTGATCGACCGCGAGGTCGTCGGCTACGGCGGCCTCCTCTCCTACGGTGACGAGGCGCACGTCACCACGATCGCCGTCCACCCCGAGCACCAGCGGCACAAGATCGGGACCCGTCTCCTGATCGAGCTCATCGATCAGGCCGGGAGGATGGAGGCGGTGGCCGTCTCGCTCGAGGTGCGGGTGACGAACCACGGGGCGCAGCGGATGTACGGGCGGTTCGGGTTCCGCCCGGTGGGCGTTCGGAAGAACTACTACCAGGAGATCGGTGAGGACGCCCTCGTGATGTGGACCGACGACATCCGGACCGAGGAGTACGGGCGCCTCCTGGAGGGGCTCCGGGCGTCCCTGCCCGAGGGGCTGCGCAGGCCATGAGGGTCCTCGGGCTCGAGACCTCCTGCGACGAGACCGCGGTGGCCGTGGTGGAGGACGGGGTGAAGATCCACTCGAACCTCCTCGCCAGCCAGCACGACGTCCACGCGCGCTTCGGAGGGGTCGTTCCGGAGCTCGCCTCTCGGGCCCACGTCGAGCGGCTGGGCCCCCTGATGGATCGGGCCCTTGATGAGGCCGGCATCGGATGGCGCGACGTCGAGGCCGTGGCGGTGACGCGGGGACCGGGCCTCGTGGGGGCTCTCCTCGTCGGCCTGGCCACGGCCAAGGCCGCCGCGCTGGCCCTGAAGGTCCCGTTCCTGGGGGTGAACCACCTCGAGGGGCACGTCTACGCGAACTTCCTGGAGCACGGGCCGCCGGAGCCTCCGTACGTGGCCCTGATCGTCTCCGGCGGGCACACGCTGCTCGTCCACATGCCCGAGGAGCACCGGTACGAGGTCGTGGGGCAGACGCTGGACGACGCGGCGGGGGAGGCGTTCGACAAGATCGCGAGGTTCCTGGGCCTCGGGTTCCCCGGGGGGCCTGCGCTGGACAAGCTGGCGCGCGAGGGGGATCCCGAGGCGATCCACTTCCCCCGGGCCATGGCGGGATCAGGCGACTACGACTTCTCCCTCTCGGGCCTGAAGACGGCGGTGATCCGCTACGTCCGACGCGAGCAGGAGGCCGGGCGCGAGATTTCGACGGGCGACCTCGCGGCTTCGTTCCAGGAGGCGATCGTGGACGTGCAGGTGCAGAAGACCTTCGCGGTGGCGGAGGAGCGAGGCGTGGAGACCGTCCTGCTGGGTGGGGGAGTGGTCGCGAACACGCGCCTCCGCGAGCGGATGAGCGAGGAGGCGGGCCGCCGCGGCGTGCGACTCCACTATCCGCCGCCGGAGCTCTGCACCGACAACGCCGCGATGATCGCCTCGGCCGCGTACTTCCGGATCCGCCGGGGCGCGCGCGACGGCTGGGACGTGGCCGCCGACCCGGGGCTGGCGCTGGCATGAGCGACCGGCCGGGCACCGTCCTCGTCACGGGGGCGGCCGGGTTCGTCGGGTCCCACCTCTCGGACCGCCTGCTCGCGCAGGGGTACCGGGTGATCGGCATCGACGACCTCTCGGTGGGCCGGATCGCGAACCTGGCGGAGGCCCGGGGCTACGGCAAGGACTTCCAGTTCTACAACCTCGACATCCGGGGGGAGGCCATCCCTGCCGTGTTCGAGAAGCACCAGCCCGAGCTCGTGATGCACCTTGCGGCGCAGTCCGGCGTGCGGCCCTCGCTCGAGGACCCGCGCAAGGACGCCGACATCAACGTGCTGGGGACGCTGAACCTCCTGGAGGCCGCCGCCCGTGCGGGGACGCGGAAGATCGTCTACGCGGCCTCGGGGGGGACGATCTACGGGGAGCCCCGCAGGCTGCCCGCGAAGGAGACGGCGACGTCGGGGAGCCACCCGCAGTCCCCGTACGGCATCAGCAAGCGGGTCGTGCACGACTACCTGCTGTACTTCCAGCGGTACGAGGGGCTGGACTTCACCTCGCTGGCCCTGGCCAACGTCTACGGGCCGCGGCAGGACCCGCACGGCGAAGCGGGGGTCGTGGCGATCTTCGGGCGACGGATGCTCGCCGGGGAGCGTCCCCAGATCAACGGCGACGGGAACCAGACACGCGACTACGTCTACGTCGAGGACGTCGTCGACGCCTTCGCCAGGGCCGTGGACGCGGGGTCGGGGAAGCTGATCAACATCGGGACCGGGCTGGAGACGAGCGTCAACCACCTGTTCCGTCTGCTGGCCGAGCTCACCGGCTACGCGGGCGAGCCCTCCTTCGGGCCCCTCCCCAAGGGCGACCTGCGTCGGTCGTCGCTGGACCCCTCGCTGGCGGAGCGCGACCTGGGGTGGAAGCCGTGGACCCAGCTCGAGGAGGGCCTTCGCCAGACCGTGGAGTGGCTGAAGGCTGGGTGATCGGCCAGGAGGCGGACGGGGCGGCCCGAAGGCCGCCCCGTCGTCGACGTCCTGTGGTCTACGCGTCGTCCGGGTCCTGCGCCGAGGTGCCGGCGAACGCTGGCGACACAGTGTTCCGGAGCTTTGGCTGGCGGATCGCGATGATCTTCGCGTCCTCCCAGTCGTCAGCATCGCCGTGGTCGTCACACCGCAGCAGGATAGGACCCCCACCCGCTCCGAATGAGTGCACGACCTCCAGGTTGAGGGTGACGCCGGAGGCCGCCAACGAGGAGTTCGCTTCGACTCGGGCCCATCCATGGTCGAAGTCGGCTCCCGCCTGGATGAGGCACTCAGTGTCGAGATCCCCAGCGTCCCTGATCGTC
Source organism: Actinomycetota bacterium (assembly GCA_036374295.1). Classification (GTDB taxonomy): domain Bacteria; phylum Actinomycetota; class UBA4738; order UBA4738; family CALAEC01; genus DASUTW01. The sequence goes on along the minus strand of DASUTZ010000152.1, from coordinate 7,381 downwards.
ACCTTTCCGAAGATCGCATAGTTGCCCTTGGGAACAGAGCGCGAAGCGATCGTGGCGATCCCCGTCGGGACAATGCCCGGGCCATTGTTGAACGAGGCGAAGATCCCCTCGTTCTTGTTGTTGTCCCGGTTGATGAACTTCTTCACGGTACGGCGGACAAACGCCCGGGAAACCCCATCGGCCGCGCCCGCGGGGATGATCATGGCGCCTCCGATGACCGTGGCGGCCACGATCAGCGCGCCCACGCGCAACTTCGATTTGTGCATCCTAACCTCCCTCTCGAACAGGCGGCGGGACGATCCCGCCTCGACCAACGATGCTCATCGCGGGCCCCATTGACGCTCGTCCTGCAGCATGCCTTCATGGACTGCCGACGACGTTCTCGATGAACGCCGGAGGAAAGAGACCACACCCGAGGATGCATGTCAATGGTTCGCTCGCACGACCTCCGATCGGCCGACGAGGACGGTGAGGTAGGCGCCTGGCGCCCCCGATCCCGGGGTTGCCGCTCGCGGACGCGGTCAGTAGACTTGGCACTCGCCAGTATCGAGTGCTAACGAGGACCCAAGGAGGGAACGTATGGCCAAGTTCAGCTTGGAGCCGCTCGACGACCGCGTGGTCGTGAAGCCGGGCGAGGAGGAGGAGACCACCGCCTCCGGCATCGTGATCCCCGACACCGCGAAGGAGAAGCCCCAGGAGGGCGAGGTCGTCGCGGTGGGGCCCGGCCGCTTCGAGGACGGGTCCCGCGTCCCGATGGACGTCAAGGTCGGCGACACGGTCCTGTACTCGAAGTACGGGGGCACCGAGGTGAAGATCGAGGGCGAGGAGCACCTCGTGCTCTCCGCCCGCGACATCCTGGCCATCGTCAAGAAGTAAGGGAGGGTTCATGCCGGGGAAAGAGCTGAAGTTCCACGAGGACGCCCGGAGGGCCCTCGAGGCGGGGGTCGACAAGCTTGCCGACACGGTCTCGATCACCCTCGGGCCGAAGGGCCGCAACGTCGTCCTCGACAAGAAGTGGGGCGCCCCCACCGTCACGAACGACGGGGTGACGATCGCCAAGGAGGTCGAGCTGGAGGACCCGTGGGAGAACATGGGGGCCCAGCTGGCCAAGGAGGTCGCCACCAAGACGAACGACGTCGCCGGTGACGGCACCACGACCGCGACCGTGCTGGCGCGGGCCATGGTGAAGCAGGGGATGAAGAACGTCGCCGCCGGCGCCAACCCGATGGCGCTCAAGCGCGGCATCGAGCAGGGCGTGGCGGCAGCCGTCGAGGCGATCGAGAAGCAGTCGCGCGAGGTCGAGGGCAAGGACGAGATCGCGCACGTCGCCGCGATCTCAGCGGCCGACCCCAAGATCGGCGAGATCATCGCCGAGGCCCTGGAGAAGGTGGGGAAGGACGGCGTGGTGACGGTCGAGGAGTCCCAGACCTTCGGCATGCAGCTCGAGTTCACCGAGGGGATGCAGTTCGACAAGGGCTACATCTCGCCGTACTTCATCACCGACCAGGACCGGATGGAGGCTGTCCTCGACGAGGCCTACATCCTCCTCGTGGGGAAGAAGATCTCGAGCGTGCAGGAGCTGCTGCCGGTGCTGGAGAAGGTCTCCCAGACCGGGAAGCCCCTGGTGATTATCGCCGAGGACGTCGAGGGCGAGGCCCTCGCCACGCTGGTTGTCAACAAGATCCGGGGCACCTTCAAGTCCTCAGCGGTGAAGGCGCCAGGGTTCGGAGACCGTCGCAAGGCGATGCTCGAGGACATGGCGATCCTGACCGGGGGCCAGGTGATCTCCGAGGAGGTCGGCCTGAAGCTGGAGAGCGTGAGCCTCGACATCATGGGGACCGCCCGCAGGGTCGTCATCACCAAGGACGACACTACGATCGTCGAGGGCGCCGGCGAGGAGCCCGCGATCAAGGGCCGGATCGAGCAGATCCGCCGTCAGATCGACGAGACGGACTCCGATTGGGACCGCGAGAAGCTCCAGGAGCGGCTGGCCAAGCTCTCCGGAGGCGTGGCGCTGATCAAGGTCGGGGCCGCCACCGAGGTCGAGCTGAAGGAGAAGAAGCACCGCATCGAGGATGCGCTCTCCGCGACCCGGGCGGCCGTCGAGGAGGGGATCGTCCCCGGAGGCGGCGTGGCTCTCATCCGAGCCGAGGAGGCGCTGGACGGGCTGAACCTCGAGGGCGACGAGGCGACGGGCGCCGGGATCGTGCGCACGGCGCTCTCGGAGCCGCCGCGTCTGATCGCCGCGAACGCCGGCTTCGAGGGCTCGGTGATCGTCGAGCGGCTGCGGGGCGAGAAGGCCGCCACGGGCTTCAACGCCGCCACGGGGGAGTGGGTCGACATGATCAAGGCCGGGATCCTGGATCCGGCCAAGGTCACGCGCTCCGCGCTCCAGAACGCGGCGTCGATCGCGGCGCTGGTGCTCACCACCGAGAGCGCCGTGGTGGAGATGCCCGAGGAGGAGGACGAGGCCGCGGCGGCCGCCGCGGGCGGCGGCCACATGCACTGAACGGCGGTTCGTTCGCGAGAGGGACCGGGCGGACGCCCGGTCCCTCTCGCGTTCCCGTAGGATGGGCCCACCGGAACAAGCAGGGACGAGGCCCGTGAGATCAACGCCCTCCGTGAAGACCCTCCCGCCCGCCCGGCTCGGTCCCCTCGTGGCCCGCCCGCGGCTGGAGCGCCGCCTGGAGGATGCGCTCTCGTGCCGCCTGACCGTGGTCCTGGCGGGGGCCGGCTTCGGCAAGACCACCCTGCTCTGCGCCTGGGCCGCCGCGGCGAGATCGGCCTGGTACACGCTCGACGCCACGGATCGGTCCCTGCCGGTGCTGGTCAGGGGCCTGGCCGACGCGCTCCGGCTGAGGGTCCCCGGGCTGTACGCCGAGGTGGCGATGGCTCTGGAGGGCGCCGCCGGTCCCAACGCGGACGACCCGTCGCGGGCCCAGGCGCTGGCGTCCCTCGTGGCGGAGGGGCTGGCCCGGGAGCTGGACGAGGACCTCCTCCTCGTGCTGGATGACGTCCACGAGGCCGAGGGGTCGCCGGCCTCGGTCAGGCTGATCGACGAGCTCTCGCGGCAGGCCCCCCAGCCGCTCCACGTGGTGCTGGCATCGAGGACCGAGGTGCCGTTCCAGATCGAGCGTCTGCGCGGCCGCGGGCAGGTCCTCGACCTGCCCGTGGCCGCGCTCGCCTTCACCGAGGAGGAGGTCGCCGAGCTGCTCCGGGCCGTCCTGGGAGAGGAGCCCGGCGACCTGGCCGGCTCGCTCCACCGGCTCACCGAGGGGTGGCCGGCGGCCGTCCGGCTCGGGGCGGAGGTGGCCGCCTCCGCCGATCCCGAGCATCGGACGGGCGCCCTGGAGGCCCTCAGCCGCCCGGGCAGCCCCGTCTTCGACTACTTCGCCCGCGAGGTGCTGGGCGCGGAGGAGCCTCACGTCCTGGGGTTCCTCAGGGCGGCCGCCCTCCTCGATGCGTTCAGCCCCGAGCTCTGCACGGCGATCGGGGTGGAGGACGCGGAGCGGACGATCGCCGACCTGTCCTCCCGGGGCCTCTTCTTCGAGCCGCGGGGGGAGGGCTGGTTCGAGCTGTCGCCGCTGATCCGGGGGGTGGTCGAGCGCTCCGACCCGGGGGGAGGGGAGGCCGCCGCGCTGCTGACTTCGGCCGCCAAGTGGCTGCTGGAGGCGGGGAGGATCGAGGACGCGCTCGGAGCCCTCCTGCGCGCGGACGATCTCAAGGGGGTGGCCGCGGTCCTGGAGGAGCACGGCGAGGGGCTGATCGCGGGAGGGTCCGTCGAGGCCGTGATCCGATCGATCGAGCCGCTCCCCGCCGATCTGCGCTCCACCGCCCTGGATCGCCTCGAGGGCGAGGCGCGGCAGATCCGCGGGGACTGGGATCGCGCCCTGGCCTGCTTCCTCCGCGCGGCGCCGAAGGAGGGGCCTCTCGACGCCGGGCTGGCCTGGCGGATGGGTCTGATCCATCACCTCCGGGGAGACCTCGGGGCCGCGCTCGCCACGTACGAACGGGGACGGGTGGATCGCGAGGATCGGGACGTCGCCCTCCTCCTGGCTTGGTCCGCGGCCGCCCACTGGCTGCGGGGGGACCTGGAGCGGTCCCGCGAGACGGCCGGGCGGGCTCGCGACGCGGCGGCGGGGGTGGGGGACGAGAGGGCCGAGGCCGCGGCCTTCACCACGCTGGCCATGGTGGCCGCGCTGGAAGGGGACCGCCGGGCCAACGACGCCTACTACCTCCGGGCGCTGGACGCTGCCGAGCGAGCCCGAGACGTCCTCCAGATCGTCAGGATCCGAACGAATCGAGCCTCGCGCTTCAGCGAGGAGGGTGACCACGAGGACGCCCTCCGCGAGCTCGACCTGGCCGTGGGGCTGGCCGAGCTGACCGGCTTCGCCAACTTCCATGCCCTCGGCGTGCACAACCGGGGCCAGGCCCGGCTCGGCCTGGGTCGGCTGGAGGAGGCACGGACGGACTTCGAGTCGGCCCTCGCCCTCTACCAGCGGATGGGCTCTCGGATGGTGGCCTACCCGCTTGCGGGCCTGGCCGACGTCTCCCGGACCCGAGGCGACCTGGCCCAGGCCCGGGCGGCCTACGAGGAGGCGGTGGCCGTGGCCGAGGAGGCGGGGGATCTCCAGGGCCTCGTACCGGCGATGGCCGGGCTGGCCCGCGTGCTCGCCGCGGAGGATCCGGAGGCGGCCCGATCGACGGCCGAGCGGGCCGTGGAGCTGGGGCGGGGCATGGGCTACGTGCAGGCGCAGCTCGCGCTGGGCTGGGTGGCGCTGGCGGGCGAGGACCCGGACGCGGCGCGGGGGGCGGCCAAGGCGGCGTCCGAGGCCGCCCGTGAGCGACGCGACCGCCCCGGGCTCGCCGAGGCCCTCACCCTGGCCGCGATGACGGATCCGGGCCAGCCTTGGGCGCCGACGGCGCTGGACGAGGCCGCGGGGATCTGGCGGGAGGTGGGAAACCCGCTGGAAGAGGCGGTCGTGGGGATCGTCGCGCCGGCCCTCGGTGGCCGGACCGAGGCGGGCCCGTCCGCGGAGAGGGCCAGGCGGCGCCTCAGGGCCTACGGCGTGCGCTTGCCCGCGGCCGCCCAGCCGGCTGGACCGCTCCACCTGCTGTCGGGGGACGAGCCATCGCTCGTGATCCAGGCGCTGGGAGGGTTCCGCGTGCTGCGCGGGGGGCGGGCCCTCCCCGCCTCCGAGTGGCAGTCGAGGAAGGCCAGGGACCTCCTGAAGCTCCTGGTGGCGAGGCGGGGACGGCCCGCCCCCCGCGAGCTCCTCATGGAGGTCCTGTGGCCCGAAGAGGATCCCGACAAGGTGGCCAACCGCCTCTCGGTGGCCCTCACCACCGTTCGGACCGTGCTCGATCCGGAGCGGGGGAGACCCCAGGACCACTTCGTACACGCCGACCGCGAGGCCGTGGCGCTCGAGATCGACCGCCTGGACGTCGACGTCGAGCGCTTCCTGGCCGACGGGACGACTGCCCTCGACCTCGTCCAGGGAGGGTCCACCGAGGAGGCCCTCCCTCTCCTGCGCGAGGCCGAGGCCGCCTACGCGGGGGACTTCCTCGAGGAGAACCTCTACGACGACTGGGCCGTGGCGCTGCGGGAGGAGGCGAGGGCCACCTACCTGAGCGTGTGCCGGGAGCTGGCGCGCCTGGCGGTCGCCGAGGGCGATCACGACGCGGCGATCCGGTACCTCCTCCGCATCATCGAGCGGGATCCGTTCGAGGAGCGGGCGCACCTCGGCCTCGTGACCGTCCTGACGAGGGCGGGGAGACACGGGGAGGCCAGGAGGGCCTACCGCATCTACCGGAGCAGGATGGAGGAGCTGGAGGTGGAGCCGGCGCCCTTCCCCTCGGCGTAGGCACCTTCAGGGAACCCGAAGGATCCCGTGTCAGCATCCGCGCGTGGAGACGTTCGTGGTTCGCGTGTGGCCGCACGAGGAGGCCGATGGGCTGCACGGTGTCGTGCGGCACGTCCGGAGCGGCCGGGAGGTCCGGTTCTCGACCGCGCTGCAGCTCGCCGACCTCCTGAGTCGGGGATTTCCTTCCGAGGCCCCGGAGCCTACCGGGCCGCCCGAGGAGCCGGCGGCACGATGAACGATCCCCCTCAGCGCCGCCGTCCCCGCGGGTGCGGGTCGCGGGCGGGCGCGGGCGCGTAGCGGTCGGTGGGGCGCTCTCGGGCGGCCCGCGACATCCCGACCAGCGTGGCGGATCCCAGGGCCCAGTGGCCGATCGCCAGCACCCACCACAGCACCGCGTCGGCTCCCTGCGGCAGCCCGAAGGCCGCGTTCAGGGTGAGCACCGCGGCCACGGCCCCGGTCGTAAGCACGAAGCCCCACGACCACCACCAGAGCTCCTCGAGACGGTGCCCCACGAGGACCATGAAAAGCGCCAGCCCGACGGCCTGGACCCCGACGAGCCGGACCCAGGCACGGTCGACGTAGGGCGGCTGGCCCAGCCAGGACTGCAGCACGCCGGGCCAGATCGCGAGGAGCGCGCCCAGCACGATCCAGGCGAGCGCGTGCGCGTAGAGCGCCCCACGGAGCAGCCGCATCCCAGTATCCTCTCCGACCGACGTCCCCGGCGCGACCCACCCTGTTCCTGGGGAGCGAGGTCGGGAGTCGGCTAGAATGAGCGGTCGGCGCCGGCCTGCTCGCGCCGCCCTGAAAGGCTCTCCACCCCGAAAGGACGCTGAGGCATGACCGGACCGAGGATCGCGGTGATCGGGCTCGACTGCGCCACGCCGCTGCTGCTGTTCGACCGGCTGCGGTCGGAGACCCCGAACATCCAGGCTCTCCTGGGGCGGTCGATGCACGGCGAGCTGGAGAGCATCACGCCCCCGATCACCGTGCCGGCGTGGGCCTGCTCCATGACGGGGAAGACCCCGGGTCAGCTCGGGATCTACGGCTTCCGGAACCGCAAGGACACCACCTACGACGGCCTCTCCATCGCCACCTCGCTGGCCGTGAAGGAGCCCGCGGTGTGGGACCAGCTGGGCGAGGCCGGGATGCGCTCCCTGCTGATCGGCGTCCCGCCCGCCTACCCCATCAAGCCGGTCGAGGGGTGGCGCGTCTCGTGCTTCCTCACACCTCCATCGGCCGATCAGTACACGCATCCCGCCGACCTCAAGGCCGAGGTCGAGGAGGTGGTGGGGGACTACATCTTCGACATCCCCAACTTCCGGCGGCAGGGCCTCGACTTCGTGCTCTCCCAGTCTCACGAGATGACGAAGAAGCGGTTCGCCCTGGCCCGCCACATGGTGAGGACCAAGCCCTGGGACTTCTTCATGATGGTCGAGATGGGGACCGACCGGCTCCACCACGTCTTCTGGCAGTACTGCGATCCGGACCACCCGAAGTACGAGCCGGGCAACCCCTAC
>DASUTZ010000151.1:0-3255 GCA_036374295.1 Actinomycetota bacterium | reverse complement strand
CTGCCGGGCGATCCAGAGGCCCCGGCCCCCCGTCCGGTTCGCCGGCGGCCGGTAGCCGGCGAGGGGATCGGCGATCCCCGGCCCCTCGTCCTCGACCTGACATACGAAGGAGGCCCCCTCCTCCCACATCGAGAGGCTGGCCTCCCCGCCGCCGTGGAGGAGCGCGTTCATCAGGACCTCGTTGACCGCGATGCTCAGCCCGACCGCGGCGTCCCCGCCCACCCCGGCCCGGATGGCGCGGTCCAGGGCCAGGCCCCGTGCCCAAGCCGGGTCGCGCACGTGCTCGACGACCTCGGCTGACCTCGGTGGGGGGAACGGCTCCCCTCGGTGAGCGCGGAGGAACGTCTCGGGCTCCTCGTAGCCGGCCCCGGGATGCGTCCGCCCGGCCGTCTCGAGGATCCCCGGGTCGAGCGAACCCGCGTCGTAGAGGCATAGGAGCGAGGCGGGGAAGGGCGCGAGGACCGCGTTCAGCGCCGACTCGAAGCGCTGCCACTCGAGGACCTCCTCCGGCCGCTCGGGCCAGATGGGCTCCCCCACCAGGCGGAGCCTGGAGCCCCTCGGGGCGCCGCTGACGAGCTCGTGAACGGCGCGAAGCCGCGAGGCATGGTGCGGGTGCCAGACGTGCGTGTCCTTCCAGGTGGCCGCCGAAGCGTCCGCGCCCAGCTCGGCCCGGACGGTGTCGAGGTAGTCGGGTCGGGCCGCCACGAAGACCACCTCGTCGTTCTCGATCCCCCGGCGGACGAAGGGGACCGTCCCCGCGACGAACTCCTCCTCGTCCCCATAGAGCAACACGGGGTGCGAGAGCCGGGGGCTACGTCGCATCCCCGACCCACTCGATGGACGGGCTCAGCCGATGGATCATCGGGGCGTCTCCTCTCGGCCTCGGGGCCCGCTCGTGAGCGGCGGGATCGCTCATGGGGTTGCCCCTACCCTCGACCCGAGCCTTCCACACACGTCGTTGGTCCACTCCCGGCCTCTACGCCGAGCTCGGGGGGATGCGGCTCCCGGGCGCCCTGGAGTCGGGGATCCGAGCGGCGGGCGAGATCCACCGGGCTCGCTAGGCCCGCACCTTCCTCGACCATCGGCCGGGACCGGCCTTGGAGATCGCCCGCACCCGGCACGTGTACTTCACCCCGGGCGTCAGGTTCTTCACCAGCACGGGAGAGCGCCTGGCCCCACCCGTGAGCCTTGAGGAGCCACGCACGCACGAGGCGCGGTATCGGGTGATCCTGGAGCCTCGACGCTTGGCCTCGGTGAACCGCAGCCTCACCCGCTTCCCGCTGCGTCGGGCCCGGAGATCCCTCGGCTTGGTGGGCGTGATCACGCCGCGCGAGATGCGAACCCTCTTGCGAGAGAACCGCATCCCCTCGATGTCGACGAGCATGGCGCCACCGCCCGGTTCCGGCATCACCGTCACCGTCGCCGCCGATCCCGTGCCCGCGGTATCGATGCCCGAGCCGGTGAGCGACGGCGGGTGGTCGACACCGTAGGCGCGCCGAAGGAACAGGTTGGGGATGCGGAGGTGCGCGAACCCCTCGAAGAGGGTTGCGTCCGAGTACAGGTGATGGTTGGCCATCCGGATCAGCAGGCGCTCGCGTCCGGTGGCGGGGTCGTGGACGATCTCGGGCGGGATGCTCGTCAGCCCGACGTTCGTCGTGTAGTCCATCCCGTACATCGATTCACGCTGGGCGGTGTCCGCCCACGCTCCGTAGTCGGTGGCCATCACATCGAGGTAGCCGTCGAAGTCGTTCGACGCCTGGTGCGGGCAGGACCACGGCCAGATCGGGCTGCACTCGTCGTTGTCGGTCATCCGCACCGGAGAGGCGGTGAACGTCACGCGATTCGGGGACGCGAAGCGCTCGATCGTGGACTCAGCGGCGTAGCCGAACACCACACGAGGAACGACCGACCCGGTCCGCACCGTGACCACCCAGACGTCGTCCAGCGCATCGAGTCCCAGCTCGAAGCTGCCGTCCTTCTGGACATGCAGGCGGACGAACCGTGACTTCCCCTCGTTGTACGAGACGAGGAAGACGGACCAGATGGGGTCCGCTGAGGTGACGGGGACCCCGTCACGAGTAGCCGACTCGATGCAGGGGGCGGAAACGCCCGGTCCGCAGAAGGACGATAGCAACCTGCCGGGCTGCTCCTCGGCCCCGGACGGTGGGGCAACCCCGAACGAGAGCGCCACCACACCCGCGCATGCCAAGGCCACGATCCGCCTCATCTCCGCTCCCTCCTCGCAAAGTGCCCGGGGATGCTACCAGGGGCCGACCCTCAGGTATAGGTCGGCTCACTCGGCGAATCGGTTGAGCGCGGCGTCCGAGAACGCCGGCCACGCCTCGAGGGCCCAGTCGCCGAACTCGCGGCCCGTGAGCACGGCGGCCGCCAGGCCGTGGGCGGGATCCACCCAGAGGAAGGTCCCCGCCCCTCCGAAGTGCCCAAACGTCGCCGGGGAGTTCCGCTCCCCCGTCCAGTGGGGCCGCTTGTCCCCCCGGATCTCGAAGGTCAGCCCCCAGGGGTTGGGATCGAAGCGGCCCAGGCCCGGAAGGACACCGGCCAGCTCGGGGAAGTGGGGCCGGGTGGCGTCCTCCAGCGTGGCCGCCGCCACGAGCGTGGGCCGTAGCAGCTGCCGGCCCAGCAGGAGCAGCTCCGAGACCGAGCTCCACAACCCGTGGGCCGGGGAGCCCCGGAGCTCCGTCCCGGACATGCCGAGGGGGTCCAGGACACCGAGGCGCATGTACTCTCCGAACGACATCCCCGTCCGCTCCGCGAGGTGGTCGGCGAACACCTCGATCCCCGTGTTGGAGTAGATCCGCCGACGCCCCGGCGGCGCGATCGATCGATGCTCGTCGAAGGCGAGCCCCGAGGCGTGGGCCAGGAGGTGCCGAACCGTGGAGCCCTCCGGGCCCGCCGGCTCGTCGAGGTCGAGGGCCTCCTCTTCCAGGGCCACGAGTGCGGCCAGCCCCACGAACAGCTTGGCCACCGACGCGATCCGCGTCATCCACCTGGGGTCGCCGGTCACGCCGAGCGTCGACTCAGCGCTCGTGACGCCCGCCGCCATGTGCTCCACGGGCCAGCCCTTCACGAGGGGGGCGAGGTCTTCGGGGGGCATCGGCGAGCCTACCCGGCCAGCCGCTCGATCTCTCGGGCCAGCGCGAGGTCCTTCTCGGTGACGGCTTCCTCGCTCCACGTGTGCAGCCCGATCCGCACCCGGTCGTAGTGGTTCTCGATGTCCGGATGGTGGTTCATGCG
>DASUTZ010000150.1:0-2251 GCA_036374295.1 Actinomycetota bacterium | reverse complement strand
AGGGAGATCGTCGCCGGCTACTGGCTCCTGCAGGTGAGGTCGATGGACGAGGCGATCGAGTGGGCCAAGCGTGTCCCGGTCGAGGTGGCCGAGCACGACTACGGGCAGGAGAGCGAGATCGAGATCCGCCAGGTCTTCGATCTCGAAGAGTTCGGTGAGGGCCCGGAGGTCGACCGGGCGGGTGGCCTCGAGGAAGAGTAGTAGGAGTCGGGGGCTCCCCGGGGCCAGAGCGACGAGAACTGTCAGCGCGACGTCCGGAGAACGGTGGATCGAGTCCACCAGCGTCCACGCGGGAGGTGGTCGATGCCGTACCCGAGGTGGTTGGCGAAGGTCAACAAGCGCCTCTTCAATCCCTGGGAGATCAGGAAGGGAAAGCAGCCCGTCGTGATCCATGTGGGGAGATCGTCGGGGACCGAGTACCGGACGCCGCTCGATGCCCATCCAACCAAGCGGGGATACGTGCTCGTCGTACGGTACGGCCCGGTCTCCGATTGGGTCCGGAACATCCTGGCGGCCGGGACCGCGGTCCTACGAGTGGAGGGGAAGGAGCAGCGGCTCGGCTCACCACGGCTGGTGTCCCAAAGGGAGGCCCTCGACGAGCTGGCTCCCGGTCTCGAGCCCGGGAAGGACTTCTTCAAGGCGGAGCACTACCTCCTGATGGACCACCGCGACTGATCCGCCTCGGAGTATGCTCGCTCCGATCCGTCGGACCGGGGGTGGGGGATGAGCCAGCAGAGCAACCAGACGATCGTGCAGCGCTACATGGAGGCGTTCCCGATGGACTTCGACGCTCTCGGGCAGCTGCGCCATCCCGACTACGTCGAGGACTGGCCGCAGTCGGGGGAGCGCATCCGCGGTCACGAGAGCTACGTCAGGATCCACGAGCAGTATCCGGGGGGCCTCCCCGAGTCGGAGGTGCGCCGGATCGTGGGGAGCGAGGACCGATGGGTCGCGACTCCTTCGTTCACCCTGCTCCGGATCAACGGGACGGGGGACACCTTCACCGTCGAGGGGATGCTGACGTACCCGACCGGAAGCACCACCCACCTCGTGGCGATCCTGCGGCTCCGGGATGGGAAGGTGGCCGAGGTCACGCACTATTTCGCCGACCCGTTCGAGGCGCCGGCCTGGCGCGCGGAGTGGGTCGAGCCCATCCCCTAGCAGGCACAGGCAGCACGGGAGCGTGACGAGCATGGAACCCGGAGGGCCGCGCGAGCTGCTCGATCGCTTTTGGGACGAGTTCCTGAGCCTGGAGCCGGTGTTCGCCACCTTGGTGGGGGACGAGCGGTTCGACGATCGCCTTCCGGACCCAGGCCCGGAGGGCCTGGCCCGCCGCGAGTCCGTCCATCGCTCGACGCTGGAAGCCCTGAAGAACGTCGACCGCACCGGGCTCGGGATGGAGGATCGGACGGCGCTCGACATGGCCGAGTCCCTGGCCCGCCGGGACTTGGCGATCGTCGAGCACCGTCTCGACCGCCTCTGGGCTGTGAGCCACATGCAGGGCAGCTACCTGTGCGGGCCGGGCCTGCTTCCCGGGCAGCTCGGGGCGCTCCAGCGCGCGGACACGCCCGAGCGGGTAGACGGCTACCTGGCACGGCTCTCCGCCGTCCCCGCCTACTTGGAGGCGATCCGGGGGGTCATGCGGGAGGCGGCCGATGCGGGGCAGGTGGCGCCGGCCGTGGTCGTGGACCGCTCGATCGGGCTCGCGGAGCGGCAGCTCGAGGCCGGGGCGGAGGCCTCGCCGGCGATGCAGCCCGTGACGGAGGCGGGGGACCGCGATCGGGTGGCCGCCGTCCTGGCCGACGTCGTGCTGCCCGCGTACGCGGGCTACCTGGAGGCCCTCCGCGCATACCGCCCCTCGGCCAGGGAGACGCTCGGGCTCCACGCGCTTCCCCGAGGGGAGGAGATGTACGCGGCGGAGATCCTCGGATGGACGGGACTCCCGCTCGACCCGGGAGAGCTGCACGCGCTGGGGCGCTCCCATCTCGACGCGATCCGCGCGGAGGGCTTCGCCATCGCCTCGGGCCTCGGCTTCCCGGGCCCAGCCGAGGCGGTCGCGGCCCGAGCCGACGGCGAGATCGCGCGAGACGCCGTCCTGCTGGTGGCTCGCGAGCAGGTGGAGCGCGGATGGGAGGCCGCGAAGGGGTTCTTCGGTCGGCTGCCCGCTCGGAACTGCGAGGTCCGAGCCGTGCCCCCGGACCTCGAGGAGGACGCCCTCGACTACTACCAGGGACCGACCGACGACTGGTCC
>DASUTZ010000149.1:0-9645 GCA_036374295.1 Actinomycetota bacterium | reverse complement strand
CGGGGCTCGGTCGTGCGGATGTAGTCGTCGTGGGCGATGTCGAGGCGCTGCCAGACCTCGCGCCACCGGGGCTCCATCTGGTCGACGAAGGCCTGGGGGTCGAGGCCGTGCTCCTCGGCGGCCTGGGGCACCTTCTTCCCGTGCTCGTCGGTGCCGGTGAGGAAGAAGACCCGCTCCCCCCGGAGCCGGTGATAGCGAGCCACGAAGTCGGTGGCCACGGTGGTGTAGGCGTGCCCGATGTGCGGGACGTCGTTCGGGTAGTAGATGGGCGTCGTGACGTAGAAGGTGTCCTTCGGCATCGCGGGCGATTCTCCCACAGCCTCAGGCGTCCTCGCCTTGCAGGGAGGCGTCGTAGAGGGCACGCCGGCCGGCGCCCGATGCCTCGGCCACGCGCCCCGAGGCCTCCTTCCGCGAGAGGCCTTGATCCACGAGCTCGTTTACCTGGGACGCCAGCGCCCTCAGGTCCGGCTCCGCCGCCTCCGCGCCCCCGACGACGACGGTCACCTCGCCCTTGACCTCGTCGGGAGTGGCATCGGCCAGCTCCCCGAGCGTTCCCCGCCGGATCTCCTGATGAAGCTTCGTGAGCTCGCGGACCACGGCCGCGGGTCGGGTGGGGCCGAAGGCCTCCGCCGCATCCCGGAGCATGTCTCGCAGGCGCTGGGGCGACTCGAAGAAGAGGAGGGTGCGCGGCTCGCCCGCCAGCTCCCTCAGGCGGGCGAGCCGCGCCTTCCTGGGGAGGAAGCCCTCGAAGGCGAACCGGTCCGTGGGGAGGCCGCTGACCACGAGGGCGGCGATCGCGGCCGCCGGCCCCGGCACCACGTCGACCTCGATGCCGGCCGCGATCGCCGCCCTCACCAGCCTGAACCCGGGGTCCGAGAACGCGGGCATGCCGCCGTCGGTGACCAGCGCCACGTCGCTCCCCCGCTCCAGCTGCTCGATCAGGTACGGGGTCTGCTTACGCTCGTTCCCCTCGAAGTAGGAGACGAGACGGGCTCGGCGCTGGATCCGGAGCGCCTCGAGGAGCCGGCCGGTCCTCCTCGTGTCCTCGCAGGCGATCAGATGCACGCGGGCCAGCGTCTCCCGGGCCCGCTCGGACGCGTCCTTGAGGTTCCCGATCGGTGTCCCCACGAGGATCAGCGTGCCCGCCATCCGTTCGATGATAGGTCGGACCGCGCCCGCGTCCGAGACGAGGGCTCGGGGCCGTGGCATGCTCCCATCGTGAGCGACCCGTGGACGGACCGCGCACCCACCCCCGCCTACCGCGCCGAGCCCTTCGCGGCCCAAGCGTGGCCGTCCTCCTCGGACGGCCCGGAGCGCCGCGGGGCCTTTCGTCGAGCCCTGCTGATCGTCCTCGTCATCACCGCCGCTGCGGGGTTCTCCCGGTTCTGGACCCTGGGGCGGCCCGCCGAGAAGGTCTTCGACGAGGTCTACTACGCGTCCGACGCGTGCTTATACGCGGGGCACCCGTTCGAGGCGTGCGGCCTGGAGAGCGAGGCCGAGCGATCCTGGGTCCACCCCCCGCTGGGGAAGTGGCTGATCGCGCTGGGGATCGACGCGTTTGGGAACGACCCGTTCGGGTGGCGGTTCACGGCGGCCCTGGCCGGCACGACGTCGGTGGCGCTGGCCGGCGCCTTCGCCTTCCTGCTGTGGGGGCGCCCGCTCTGGGCCGGCGTGGCGGCGCTGCTGCTCGCCACCGAGCACCTCCACGTCGTGCAGTCGAGGGTGGCGATGCTCGACATCTTCCTCGCATTCTTCGTCCTGCTCGGGTTCACCCTGCTCCTCTGGGACCGCGTGCGGCAGAAGCGCCTGGACGCGGTGGTCGCCGCAAACGAGGCGACGCCCTTCCTCGCGCCGCCCGGTCCCCGGTGGATCCGGGTGGCCGCCGGTGCCTCGTTCGCGGCGGCCACCGCTTCGAAGTGGTCGGGGATCTTCGCCTGGCTGGGCGGGCTGGTCCTGGCGGTCATGTGGGAGCGGGGCCGCAGGGCTCGAGCGGGCGTCGAGCGCCCCCTCCTCTCCGCTCTCCGCCAGGAGTGGGCCTCGCTCGCCCTCGCCTTCATCGCGGCGCCGCTCCTCGTCTACCTCGCGAGCTGGCTCCGCTGGCTCGGGGACCACGGCTGGAGCCTCCCGCGCCTCTGGTCCAACCACCTCTCCATGGCGAACTATCACCTCGGGCTGGAGCCGTTCACCGAAAGCGGCGAGCCGATCCACCCCTACATGTCCGAGGCCTGGACCTGGCTCCTCCTGCTCCGTCCCGTGGCCTACTACTACGAGAGCATGGGCGATCGTGCCGCCGAGATCCTGGGGATCGGCAACCCCGTCCTCTTCTGGGGAGCTTTGGTGTTCCTCCCCTACCTGGCGTTCGCCTGGGTCCGCCGCCGCGACTGGCGGGCAGGGGCCATCCTGGTGCCGGTGTTCGTCCTCTTCGCGCCGTGGCTCTTCGTCACCCGGCCGCTCTTCCTCTTCTACATGGTCCCGGTCACACCGTTCCTGGCGCTGGGCGCCACGTACGCCCTCCGTGACGTCTCGCGCCTCCGCGGAGCCGGGCGCCCGGCGCCCCGGCTCGGCGCAGCGGTCGCGGTCGCCGTGGCGGTGGGCCTCTTCGTCTTCTTCTGGCCCGTGCTGATCGGCGACCCCATCTCGAAGAGAGCCTGGGACGCTCGCATCTGGTTCTCGGGATGGATCTGATGGACCGGCGTCGCTTCCACGAGCTCGTGGACGAGGCCATGGACGGACTCCCGGCCTGGGTCCGCGAGCGGCTCGAGAACGTGGCCGTGATCGTGGAGGACGAGCCACCCGAGGACGACCCCGACCTCCTCGGCCTCTACCAGGGGGTACCGCTCACGGAGCGCGGAGCCGACTACTACGGGGTCCTACCGGACCGGATCCGGCTGTTCCGCCGAGTGATCGAGGAGGAGGCCGAGTCCGAGGAGGACGTCACGCGCGTGGTCCGGGAGACGGTGATCCACGAGGTCGCGCACTTCTTCGGGATCTCCGACGAGCGGCTCGGCGAGCTGGACCGGGACTGAGTCAGCGGAGCGCGAAGGGCGCCGGATCGAAGGGGGGCTCCTCGCCCGCGAGCATCGAGCCCACGAGCCGTCCCGTCCCGCCTCCCAGGATCACGCCCTCGGACCCGTGGCCCGTGGCCACGACGAGACCGTCCATGACCCGCGCCACGATGGGGAGGCCGTCGGGCGTGATCGGTCGGATGCCCCACCAGGACCCGAGCACCCGCGCCTCGCCGAGCGGAGGGACGAGGTCCACCGCTCGGCGCGTGAGCTCGCGGGGGACCGAGGGGTCCTCCGGCTCGGGAGCCACCACGCGCTGGCGGGAGCCTCCCACGAGGACCGTCCCGTCGGGGTTCGGCTGGACGAGCGTGCCGACGTCGGGTTCCGGAACGGCCTCGATCAGACCCTTCGCCGTGAGCCTCGACATCGCCTCCTCGCCCCCCACCGCGTGCCAGCCCGCGCGCTCGACGAGCCTCCCCACCGGCGGGTCGTCGCACCCGAGGTGGACGAGCCATCCCCGCGCCCCCACGATCGGGAGCTCCACGCCGAGCGGGCGGAGGAGGGCCGGCGTCCACGGGCCGGCGGCCACGATCACCTCATCGGCCTCGATCGTCCCGGCGTCGGTCACGACCCCGCGCACGCGCCCGCCCCCGGCCAGCAGGGCACGCACCGTCACGTGACGGCGGACTTCCACCCCGGGGAACAGGGCGAGCGAGACCGTGAGCGCCGAGGGATTGAGCCGCCACCCGTCCTCGAGCAGCCAGCCCTCGATCACCTCGTCCACCAGTCCGGGCTCCAGCGACCGGACGCTATCCGCGTCGAGCTCGGCGCAGGGCACGCCCGACGCGGCGATCGCCTCGGCCTCCTCCTGCCCCGCCGCACGCTCGCCCTGGTCGTCAGTCGCCACGATGAGGAAACCGAGCGGCTTGGGATCGAGGTCGAACGGCACCGCTGCTCCGTCGGCGGCCTCCACGTAGAGCTCTCGCGAGGCGTGGAACATGGGGACCAACGCGGGGTCGGGCGGCGTCAGAAGAAGCCCGTGGTTCCTCCCCGAGGCACCGGCCGCGAGCTCGGACCGCTCCACGAGCGTCACCGACATGCCGCGGCGAGCGGCCTCGCGCGCGCAGGCCGCGCCGATCACCCCTCCTCCCACCACGATCACATCCGGCATCGCACCGAGCCTAGACTGGATGCGTGGCGCGCATCACGCTAGCGCAGGGGGACCTCACCGAGCAGGAGCTCGACGCGATCGTCAACGCGGCCAACTCCTCCCTGATGGGCGGCGGAGGGGTGGACGGCGCGATCCATCGGAAGGGCGGTCCGGCGATCTTCGAGGCGTGCAAGCGCATCCGGGCGGAGACCTATCCGAACGGCCTCCCCACGGGGCAAGCAGTGGCGACGCCCGCAGGCAACCTGCCGGCCCGGTGGGTGATTCACACCGTCGGGCCGGTATACGCGAAGAGCGAGGACCGCTCGGAGCTCCTGGCCTCGTGCCACACCGAGTCGCTCCGGGTCGCCGACGAGCTCGGGGCGAGGACCGTGGGCTTCCCGGCGATCTCCACGGGCGTCTACGGGTACCCGGTGGAGGAGGCCGCGCCGGTGGCGATCGCGGCCGTCCGGGAGGCGGACACCCAGGTGGACGAGGTCCGCTTCGTGCTGTTCGACGTGGCCACCTACCGCGCCTTCGAGCGGGCGCTGGGCTGAGCCCGTGCGGTTCGCGATCCACGCGCCGAACTTCGGGGCCCCGAGCGACCTCCTCGATCTCGCTCGAGCCGCAGAGGCGAGCGGCTGGGATGGGTTCTTCCTCTGGGACCACGTCGGGTCGCCGGCCGAGGCGCCGATGGAGGTCCTCGACCCTTGGGTCCTGCTCGGGGCGATCGCGGTCCGCACCGAACGGATCCGGGTGGGAACGGCGGTCACGCCGCTGGCCCGGCGACGCCCCCACGTCGTGGCCAGGGAGGCGGCGACGCTCGACGTGCTGAGCGGGGGGCGCGCGGTGCTGGGCGTCGGGCTGGGGAACCCGCCCGACGCCGAGTTCGCCGCCTTCGGGGAGCCCGCCGACGCCCAGCACCGCGCGCCCCTCCTGGACGAGGCCCTCCACCTGATCGCCGCCCTCTGGACCGGCGAGCCCGTGAACCACGAGGGACCCGGCTACACCGCACGGGACGTGGCCTTCCTCCCCCGGCCCGTCCAACGTCCCCGCATCCCGATCTGGGCCGCCTGCGCCCTCCCCCACCGGGCACCGCTGCGGCGCGCCGCGCGATGGGACGGGGTCCTCCTCTCCGGCCCCGTGGACGGCGATCTCAGCCCTCCATCGCCCCCCGGGGTCCGCGCGGCGGCCGACGAGCTCGAGCATCTGGCAGGCGCGCCACGAGACGTCGCCGTCGTCGCTGCCGGGCCTCCCCCTGACCCCGCCGCGTACCGGCAGGCAGGCGCGACCTGGTGGCTCGCCACCGGATGGCCCGCCCAGCTCGCCGAGATGGCCTCGCAGCCCCCGCCGCGGGCCTGAGATTCCGAGGGGGCCGGGGTGACGGTCCTGGGTAGGATGGAGAAGGAAGCGACGAAGGCGAGGCTGCGTGAAGCGTTCTGATTTCGGCCCGAACACCTGGTTGGTGGAGCAGATGTACCGCCGGTACCAGGAGAACCCGAGCTCCGTCAGCGAGGCCTGGCAGGAGTTCTTCGAGGACTACGTCCCCGAGACCGACGGCCAACGCCGACCCGCCACCCCCCGTGAGGAGGCTCCCCCGGAGCCCGAGCCGAAGGAGGAGGTCCCCGAGGAGGCCGTCCCGCTCCGCGGCGCGGCCAAGATCATCGCCGAGAACATGGACCGGAGCCTGGGCGTCCCCACGGCGACGTCCTTCCGCACGGTCCCGGCCAAGCTGCTCGAGGTCAACCGAGGCATGCTCAACCGGCACCTCGGGCGGAACCGCGGGGGCAAGGTCTCGTTCACGCACCTGATCGGGTTCGCGGTGGTTCGGGCCCTCGCCGAGCGGCCGGCGATGAACGTCGCCTACCGGGAGATCGACGGGACCCCCCACGCGATCCGCAACCCGCACGTGCACCTGGGCCTCGCAGTCGACGTCCAGAAGGAGGACGGGAGCCGCACCCTCCTCGTCCCGAACATCAAGGAGGCGGAGACCCTCGAGTTCGACGCCTTCTGGCGGTCCTACGAGGAGATGGTGGAGAAGGTCCAGCGGAACGAGCTCAGGCCCGACGACTTCGCCGGCACGACCGTCTCGATCACGAACCCCGGGATGCTCGGCACCGTCCAGTCCGTCCCCCGGCTGATGCCGGGCCAGGCCGCGATCATCGGCGTGGGGGCGATCGGCCATCCCGCCGAGTATTCGGGCGCCGACCCGGACACCCTGGCGGAGCTGGGCGTGGGCAAGGTCCTCACCCTCACCTCGACCTACGACCACCGCGTGATCCAGGGCGCTGAGTCGGGCGAGTTCCTCAGGGACGTGGAGCGGCTCCTGCTGGGCGGAGAGGACTTCTACGATCGGGTCTTCACCTCGATGGGGGTGCCCTACGTCCCCGTCGAGTGGCGCCGAGACGTCAATCCTCGGCCGGGCACGCTCGGCGCCGACGAGAAGGAGGCCCGCGTCTCCCAGCTGATCAACATGTACCGGGTGCGCGGCCACCTCATCGCGAACCTCGACCCGCTCGAGTCCGAGCCGCCCGCGATGCACCCGGAGCTCGATCCCGCGTTCTTCGGCTTCACGATCTGGGACCTCGACCGCCGCTTCCCCACCGGCGGGCTCGCGGGCACCGAGGAGATGAGCCTCGGCGAGATCCTGACCGTCCTGCGAGACGCCTACTGCCGAACCTCCACCGTCGAGTACATGCACATGCAGGACGTCGAGCCCAAGCGGTGGATCCAGGAGCGGATGGAGGGCCCACAGGCCGACCTCACGAAGGAGGACCGCACCTACATCCTCTCGAAGCTGAACCAGGCCGAGGCGTTCGAGCAGTTCCTCCACACGAAGTACGTGGGCCATCGCCGCTACGGACTGGAGGGGGCCGAGAGCATGATCCCGATGCTCGACGCGATCCTCGACCTGGCGGCCGACTCGGCGATCGAGGAGACGCTGATCGGGATGGCCCACCGCGGACGCCTCAACGTGCTGGCGAACGTGATCGGGAAGTCGTACGCGCAGATCTTCCGGCAGTTCGAGGGAGACATCGACCCCCTATCCTCGCAGGGGTCGGGCGACGTGAAGTACCACGTCGGGGCGGCCGGCAAACACACGTCCCGCGCCGGGAACCAGCTCGTGGTCTCCGTGGTCTCCAACCCCTCCCACCTCGAGGCCGTGGACCCGGTGCTCCAGGGGATGGCGAGGGCCAAGCTCGAGCAGCTCGGTCGCGACGACGAGGACCCGGTGCTCCCACTCCTCATCCACGGGGACGCCGCCTTCGCCGGGCAGGGGGTCGTGGCCGAGACCTTCGCTCTCTCCCAGCTCCAGGGTTACTCGACCGGCGGGACCGTCCACATCATCGTCAACAACCAGCTCGGGTTCACCACCGGCTCGGACTACGGCCGCTCCTCGACCTACGCCACCGACGTCGCGAAGATGGTCCAGGCCCCGATCTTCCACGTGAACGGCGACGATCCCGAGGCGTGCGTCCGGGTGGCCAGGCTGGCCTTCGCCTTCCGGGAGACCTTCCATCGCGACGTCGTGATCGACATGTGGTGCTACCGGCGGTGGGGTCACAACGAGGGCGACGAGCCCGCGTTCACGCAGCCGCTGATGTACGAGAAGATCCGAAGCCTTCGCTCGGTGCGCAAGCGCTACATGGAGCAGCTCGTCAACCGAGGCCTCCTCACCGTCGAGGAGGCGGAGCGCTCGCTCGAGGAATACCGGGAGACCCTTCAGCAGGCGCTGGACGAGACGAAGGCCGAGCCGCAGCCTCAGCGCCCCTCGGCTCGGGAGGCGCGCGAGGCGGAGCCGGCACCTCCGATCGAGACGGGCGTCGACCGTGCGGTGCTCGACGAGGTGATCGAGGGGATCGCCACGGTTCCCGAGACCTTCCACGTCCACGAGAAGCTCCAGCGGTGGCTCGATCAGCGGAGGAAGGCCCTTCCCGAGGACGCCGTGGACTGGTCGCTTGCCGAGGCCCTCGCCTTCGGGTCCCTGATCCGGGACGGCGTGTGGGTCCGGCTCTCCGGCCAGGACACGCGCCGGGGCACCTTCAGCCAGCGTCACTCCGTGCTCGTCGACCAGGAGACCGGGCAGGAGTACCTGCCGCTCGCGAACCTCGAGGGAGCGCCCGGGCGCTTCGTCGCGCTGGACAGCCTGCTCTCCGAGCTCGCGGCGCTGGGCTTCGAGTACGGCTACTCGGTGTCAAACCCGGGCGCGCTCGTCCTCTGGGAGGCGCAGTTCGGAGACTTCGCAAACGGGGCCCAGGTCGTGATCGACCAGTTCATCGCCTCGGCCGAGGACAAGTGGGGGCAGACGAGCGGCCTCGTGATGCTGCTGCCCCACGGCTTCGAGGGCCAGGGGCCCGAGCACTCCTCCGCCCGTCTGGAGCGCTACCTCACGCTGGCGGCGAAGGACAATATGGAGGTCGCGGTGCCCTCCACTCCCGCGCAGTACTTCCACCTCCTGCGGCGGCAGGCCCTCCGCGACCGGCGCAAGCCGCTTATCGTGCTGACGCCGAAGTCCCCGCTCCGGCTTCCGGCGGCCCGCAGCCCGGCCGACGAGTTCACGCAGGGTCGCTTCCGGGAGGTTCTGCCCGACCCGTCCGGCCCCTCCGAGGCCCGACGCGTGCTGCTGTGTCAGGGGAAGTTCTTCTACGACCTCCTGCGCGGCCGCGAGGAACGGGAGGTCGACGACGTCGCGCTGGTCCGGGTCGAGCAGGTGTACCCGTTCCCCGCGGCCGCCCTCCGCGAGCAGCTCGATCGCTACCCGGGGGCCGAAGTCGTCTGGGCCCAGGAGGAGCCCGAAAACATGGGCGCCGCGCGCTTCGTGCACCTCAAGATGGAGCGGGTCCTCGACGTCCGTCCCCGGCTCGTGGCTCGACCCGAGAGCCCCAGCCCGGCGACCGGGAGCCAGACCGTGCATCAGCAGGAGCAGGCAGAGCTGATCGACCGGGCAATCTCCTGACCCATCCCATCAGAGAACCGTAGCCCTAACTAACCATCCCCAATTGGCACTGATGGGCGGTGCTCACTCGGTCCCGCGGCTGGCACACTGATAAGTGTCCTTATCCCCCGTATGGGGGAAGCGTCCCCCACGAGGGGGACGAAGCAGGACGAGCCGACCGGCGCCCGCCCCGCCACCCGCCGTAGGAGCTTCGCTCCGCGGTGGCGGAACGTCCTCGTCAGCAAGGAGGAAAGCGGGATGCAGGAGGGCGCGGATCGCGAAGGCCCCGCCGGGGCCGATTCCCGCACGGACCCGAGCGCACAGCACGTACCGAAGGTTCCAGGTGATTCGAATCCCGACGGCCCCCCTGGGTCGTTCGGGGGACCCGTTACTGCTTCCGGGGGAAAGAGGAGGTTGAGGAGATGACGCACCATTATCGACACGGGGCTCTGGCCGGCGTCACGCGGCGCTGGCTCGCCGTCCTGGTCGTACTTCTGGTGGCGCTGGGCAGCCCGCTGGCCGCCTGGGCCGCGACCGATGGAGACGAGCCGGAGGTG
>DASUTZ010000148.1:0-10357 GCA_036374295.1 Actinomycetota bacterium | reverse complement strand
TGTGCCCCCCACGAACCAGGACCCGCATGGTCCGCGCGTTCGACCGGACGGCATGCACTTCGAATACCCGGCGCCCGAGCGCTGAGCCCAGCTCAGTCCTGCTGGGGCCAACTCTCCTCGATACGGGCCAGCACCCGATCGAGGTTGTCCGGCCCGAGCCACAGATACTCGGTCATGCCCGAGAAGAACGCTCCGGAGCCGACCTCCGAAGGCATCGAGTCGGAGGCATCGAATCGGAACGTGTCGCGCTCGAGGGCGCGACGGGCAGCCTCAGCCTGCGCGCGCGTGACCTCGCTCCCGTGAGCGTCGAGGCCGAACCGCAGGTTCGGGGAGATGTACGCGCCTTCAGGCATCCTCGCCCACGCCCTGCCGAAGTCGGGGCTGACCAGGAACCGCACGAACTCACGCACCTCCGGTCGGTCGGCGAACACCCCGAAGACGTCACCCGCGCCGAGGAGGACGGGCGGGTCGTCGACATCCATCGCCGGGAACGGGAAGGCCGCCGAGTCGATGCCGGCGACCCGGCCGCGCGGGAATCCGACGGGGGCAAAGCTGGCCTGCCGGTGCAACCAGCACGCCGGGGGATCCTCGAACATGCGGTTCTGAGCACGCCAGAAGGAAGTACGCACGATCGCATCACCCCCTCCGGCCACATACCCGGGCGAAAGAGCGATGCGCCCCATGAGCTCGACGGCGCGTTTGATCGCCGGGTGGGTGAACGGGATCTCGTGCGCCACCCACCGGTCGTACGTCTCGAGGCCCGCCGTCCGGAGCACGAGCTCCTCGACCCAGTCCGTGGCCACCCAGCCGGTGGCGTTACCGCTCTCGATGCCGAAGCACCAGGGGGTACGGCCGTCGGCGAGCAGACGATCGCTGAGCGCGATCAGCTCGTCCCAGGTCCGCGGGATCGTGTACCCGGCTGGTTCAAAGGCGGGCACCGGGTACCAGATCAGGCTCTTGACGTTGAGGCTCACCCACCCGGCGACGAGGGTTCCCGACTCGGCCGGCCATGTCCCGTCGTCACCGATAGTGGTCAGGTGCACCAGGTGCGGAGCGTAGTCGCGGCGGATCCTGTTCATATCGAGGTACGCCCCGATGTCCATCAGCGCGCCGGCACGCCAGAGGGGTTGGAGATCCCCGAGCCTCGGCAGGAGCACGATGTCCGCCTCGACCTCCGCGCCCGGCGCTCCAACCCCGGAGGGCTGCGGCACCGTGATCGGGTCGATGCCGGTTGCCTCCCGGAACCGCTCGAGCTCCCGGTTCCAACCCGCCAGCTGGGCATCTTGGAAGTACGTGGCGACACGCACCTGGGTACCGGCCAGCGACGACTCGCCTGGGGCCATCCCTTGGCCCATCGCCTCGGGGGCGAACAGGGAGAGTTCGGATAGGTCGCCGAGGTCGCGGGGAGCAGGGCAGTGATCGAGTTCGAGATAGCGGCGGCATTCACCCTCGGTTAGTTCTCGCTCGAGCCGGCTCCTGGCGAACGGCATGAGCTCCTCGAGCGGCAGATCGAACACGCCCCGGACCCCGTCCGGACCCGCCCGGACGGCGACAGGAGGGCCGGTCGGGAACTGCACTCGCATCCCCTGCAACGCCCAGTGCATGGCGTCGACCGCTTCTGGCAGGACGGAGCCCTTCTCGACGGCCGTCAGCTCAATCGACTCGAGGGCCAACAACAGGCTCAACTCCGGGTCGCTGTTGAGCGCCGCGTTCGAGAAGAGCACCAGCTCCCGGGCGCGGGAGAGCACGCTCCGCTCAGCGACGAGGTCGCGCTGCCGGCTGGCCTCTCCCTGCTGGCCGAACGCGAAGATGGACAGGCCGCTCGCCAGGAGCACGGCCAGCGCCAGGACGAGGACGAGGGCCCGAAGGCGGACAATCGAGCGCTTCTCCAGCTGCGACTCTCGGGTCCTCCGCGCCTCCTCCTCCGCCCGCTCGGCCTGGCCCTGCGCCAGGCTGATCTCGAGGTAGGCGCGCTCGTCGCCCGTGAGCGCGATCCCCGCGGTGGCCGACCAGTCCTGGAACCGCGCGAGGCGGGCTCCGCGGAGCAGGAAGCTCGGGTCCCGGCCGGCGCCGGCCCACTCCATGGCCGCCGAGGCGAGTCGCCGGTGCGCCCGCAGGTCTTCCCGAGCGGCCTCGATCCACCCTCGGAGGCGCTCCCACTCCCGGAGCAGGGCCTCATGCGAGAGTTCCACCGTCGGTCCACGGGTCACCGGGTCGCGGTCGAAGGCGAGGAGCCTGCGGTCGCCGAAGGTGTCGATGATCATGTCCATCAACGCTCGATCCGCCTCGAGGGAGGTGAGCTCGGCCCGGAGGACGCGGCGGCGGGTGTCCTCGTCGCCCTCCTCGCCCAGGACCACGAGGCGAAGGAAGAGTTGCCGGGCCGCCTCCTTTCCACGTTCGTCGAGCCCGTCGTACAGGTCCTTGGCCCGCCGGGCGAGGGCCCCGGAGACGCCCCCGATCTTCCGGTAACCGTCGAGTCCCAGGGTCGCCTGGCTCCCCTGGTCGAACAGCTCGGTGAGCGCGTATTGCAGGAGCGGAAGGGAGCTCGGGTGCACGGACACATCGGCCACGATCTCGGCCACGAGTTGCGCATCCACCTCGACACCCACCCGCTCCGCGGGACCGGCGACCGCACGCTCCAACTCCACCGGGGTCAGAGGGGTCACGGTCACCGATCGGGCCTTCACCAGCTCGGCCAACCCCGGATACGCGAGCGGCTTGTCGTAGAAGTCGGCCCGCAGGGTGACGACGATCCTCAGCCGGCTCTCCGGATCGACGGCCGCGGTGTGCAGGAGCCGAAGGAACCTCGCCCGGTCCTCGTCACTCGTGAGGGTGAAGATCTCCTCGAACTGATCGATGACCAGAAGAAGCTCCGTCCCTTGGGGCAGGGCCTCCTCCGCGGCGCGAACGAGCCCTTCGTCACCGCGCTCCAGGCGCTCCATGAACCCCTGCGCTCGGTTGACGGCGACGCGCATGAGGGCGGCGTTCAGCTCCTGGAACGGATTGTCCCCCGGATGCATCTCGATGGTGAACCACGCGTCGGAGCCCGGTACCCGGCTGCCCCTGAGGGCGGGCACCAGGCCGGCCCGAACCAGGGAGGACTTCCCGCATCCGGACGGCCCGACGACCGCCAGGAAACGTGACCACCTTCCGCGTTCGGCGAGCCTGGTCACGAGCTCGGTAACGAGCGTCTCCCGGCCGAAGAAGTCGGCGGCATCGGCCTCGAAGAAGGGCCGCAGGCCTTTGTAGGGGTTGTGCGCCGCCTCAGCCCCAGGAACCGGGACGGGGCGAGCGGCGGGGAACAGCGCGTCTCGGAAGGCGGCGGCGAGCCCCGCGGGATCTCCGTATCGTGCGTCCGAGTCGGTGGCGGTGGCCCGCTCGATGACTTCCCCGACGCCCGTTGGGAGCCTGGCGTTCAGGGAGCCGATCGAAGGAAGGGTATCGTTCAGACGGTCCTCGATGAGCTCAGCCGTGTGGCTGCCGGAGAACGCGCGGCAGCCCGCGAGGACCTCGAGGAGGACGAGGCCCAGACCGTAGACGTCGGTTCTCGGGGTGACCGGCTCGCCGCGGATCTCCTCCGGAGAGAGGTGGTGGGTGAGGTGGCCCCGGCGTTCACCCGGTGAGGCCGCCATGGCCACGACGAGGTCCCTGGCGATTCCGAAGTCCGACACGTACGCGTTGTGGTCCTCGTCGAAGAGGATGTTGGCCGGTGTGACGTCGCGGTGGATCACGCCTTGGCGGTGGGCCGATGCGAGGGCCGCCGCCACGTGGTCGCAGAGCCGCGCCGCCTCTTCCGGGGCCATGGGTCCTTCGGCGAGGCGTTCTTCCAGGCTTCCCCCTCGCAGGTAGCGCGTGACGAGGTAGGCACTCCCCGGTCCCCGCCAGAAGTCGTACAAGGGGACGATGTGGGGGTGCTCCAGGCGAGCCACGAGTTGCGCTTCGGCTTCGAAGCGACGGATGAATCGGGGGTCGTCGGCGAACCCCGCGTGGATGGCCTTGATCGCGACCTCACGGCCTCCCACCTGCGGCTGGAGGGCCCGGTGGACCACGCCAAGGGGCCCCGCCCCGATCTGCTCGAGCAACCGGTAGCCGCGAAGCGGCGCACCGACGATCTCCAGGGCGCCGTCCTGACGAAGGATCTGCTCATGGAGGCGCCGGAGATCGGGCGTGGGGTCGATCCCCAGCTCACGCGCGAGGAGGTCCCGCGCCCGCCGGTAGGCGGTGAGCGCTTCGGCCTGGCGTCCCGAGCGGTACAGGGCGGTCATCAGGTAGCCCCATAGCCGTTCTCTCGTTGGATGGGCCTCGACGAGGGTCGTCACGTCGGGGACGAGCGCTGCGTGGCGTCCGAGATCCAGCTCCGCGCCGATCCGTTCCTCCATCGCCGCCAGTCGTAGCTCCTCCAGGCGAGTGATCTCCGGTGTGAGGGAAGATCGGCCCGAGACGTCCTCGAGGACCGGGCCTCGCCAGAGGTCGAGGGCCTTCGAATACGTAGACGCGGCAACGGCCTGGTCTGTAGCCATCTGCCGTCTCGCTTCCTCCACCAGGGCCTCGAACCGATGCGCGTCGATCTCCGAGGGGTCGGCGTGGAGGACGTAGCCGCCCGTCCCACCTTTCAGCCGGTCCGAACCCAGGGCCCTTCGCAGGTGCGAGACGTAGCCCCAGACCGTGCTCCGGGCGGCCGCAGGGGGATCGGCCCCCCACACCTCGTCGATCAGGCGGTCGGCGGAGACGATCTCGTTCGACCGAAGGAGGAGATGTGCGAGAACGACTCGCTGCTTCGGTCCTCCCAGGGGGATCGCCCGGCCCCGCTCGGACACATGGAGCCGGCCGAGGAGGCGGAACTCCATGGTCGTCACGCTCCTTCGGCCGGCGCAGCGGTGGAATAACCGAGCCCTCGTCGGTTCCAAGGCTCTTCCAAGGCGACGGCTCCATCCTGTCCGCGCGACCCCTCACCGAGCGGGGCAGATCGGGGCCGTCCCGCTGGCCTGGATGCTCCCGCCGACCGCGGGCTACGGGAGGTGACGAACATGAGGCCTATCGTCGCCGAGAGGCGCAGATCGCGCCACAGCGGGCGGGATCGTCGCCGAAACCGGCTGGCCGGGGTGTTTGCCGTCGGGCTCATCGCCGCCGGGTGCGGAGGAACGGGAACGACGGACGCGCCCGAGACCCAGGAGCCGCCCGAGGGGGAACGCGCCTCGTTCTCGGTCGGCGTGGGTGGGTCCGTCGAGGAGTTCAACGGTAACGTCCTCTCCTTCCTCCCGGACTCGCTCAAGGTGCACCCAGGCGACGCCGTCGTCTTTCGCAACCTGGAGACCGGCGAGCCCCACACGGTGACGCTCGGAACGGACGCGCCGACGTCCGAGACCCTGCCGGGAGGGTGGTTCTTCGACGGCGGATTCGGTGGCCCGCCGCGTCAGGATACGAGCATGCCGTGCTTCCTCGAAACGGGCCTCCCCCCGGTTGCTGGGGAGTGCCCCCCCGGGCAACGTGAACCCGTGCCGTTCGACGGGACCCAGTCGTGGTTCAACAGCGGCGTTCTCGTAGAGGAAGAGGACTTCACCCTCCAACTCGCCGACGACATCGCGCCGGGCGCGTACCCGTTCGTGTGCCTGGTGCACGTCGCCGAGATGAGAGGGTTCATCAACGTCGTGGAGCCGGGTCAGCCCGCCGACGATCCGGCAGACGTGATCGCCCAGGCGGAGGAGCAGCTCGAGCGAGAAGTCAACGTCCTGCGGCCCGCGCTGGATCGCTCGCCGGAGAAGAACGAGGTCTTCGCTGGGTTGACCGAGCCCCGGCTCATTGCCTGGGCCAACGTCTTCCGGCCCGAGGATGTCCAGATCCCGGTCGGAGGCACGGTCACCTGGAGGGCAGTGGGCCTACACGTCATCGCCTTCAACGCTCCGGAAAGCGCCTCACCCTTCTACCAACGAGCCCCGGACGGGAGCCTCACGGAAAACCCGATGTCGGGAGATTCGAGCGGCCGATTCGTGGAGTGGAACGGGAAGGGGCTGTTGACCTCGGGCTTGATGGAAGGTGTACCTCAATCGCCGGCGGTCTTCAGCGTGACCTTCACCCGCGCCGGCACCTACCCGTACCAGTGCTTGGTGCACTTCGACATGGAAGGCAGGGTCAAGGTGGGTGGGTGACATCGCGTCCCGGCCTCGAGGGGCGCCGGGATCGTTGAGTCCCATCCGCGATCCGGGCCGGCGACCATGGGCCGTGATCTTTGCGATGGCGCTGTTCGGCCTGTCCGCCATGTCCTCACCGACTCCTGGTCCGCACGACGTGGACGCCGATCCCGCGTACAAGCTCGGACACGTCCATCCAGACGGACACGGGCACGATCACGACGCCCAGGATCCCACGGGGGCGATGGACGCTCACGAAGGCTCGGAGGGCCTTGTGTTGGCCCCTTCCGGGATCGAGTCGGTGGATCCGGGTGGGCGTTGCCCGGACGAGGCGCCCGTCCGTCGATATGACGTGGTCGCCATCGCGGTCGTGATCACCCTCAACCGGTACATGGATCACGATCCCGACGGACGTATGTACGTCCTCGAGCAGGACCTCGACGAGGTGCGCCGCGAAGAGGCGGCCAACGATCGCGCCCGAACGACCGGGTCCGATCCTGCCGTGTCGCTCGGCCTCCAGGGCGACGCGATCCAGCCACTGACCCTGCGGGTCCTTCCCGGTGAGTGCTTGATGGTTCGGTTGCGCAACGATCTGCCAGGGCAAGAGGCCGCGACCTTTCATGTTCATTCCTCGCAGCTCGTGGTGGAGGGGACCGGTCGACCGGCGATCGCCACCGAACCCTCTGCCGTCGTCCTCCCCGGGCAGACCGTCACGTACGCGTGGGCGGTCCCGGCCGACGAGCCCGAGGGAACCCACTACGTGCACAGTCACGGTGACACCCGGCGCCAAACGTCTCACGGCCTGTTCGGTTCCGTGGTGGTGGAGCCTCCCGGCTCGAGCTGGCGCGATCCGTGGTCGGACGACGCGGCAACGACCTCGTGGTCGGCGATCGTCGAACCGAGGAATGCTCCGGCGTTTCGCGAGTTCGTCCTCTACTACCACGAGGTCGGCACCGAGTCCGAGGTCCCGTTCGGAGCCGACGGCGCGGAGCTGCCGCTGGTGGATCCGTTCACCAACTCGTACAAGCCGTCCGGACGGGCGCTCAACTATCGGAGTGAACCGTTCCTGCACCGATTGCAGCGCCAGTCCGATCTGGGTGGAACGCCCGACGAATCCATCGGCTACAGCTCCTACGCCTTCGGCGACCCGGCCACACCGATCATGCGGGCCTACCTCGGCGATGCCGTCAAACAGCGGGTCGTTCACGCGGGATCGGAGGTGTTCCACGTCCATCACGTGCACGGGGGTTCGATCCGGTGGCCCCGGCAACCCGGCCTGGATCCGAGCCCCCCCATCATCGGCCTGGAGAAGCACCCACCGCTCCTTCCGGCTGTCTCCGAGCGCACGGATTCGCAATCGATCGGACCCTCGGAGGTCTTCGACGTCGAGCCGGAATGTGGAGCCGGCGGATGCCAGCAGAGTGCGGGAGACGTCCTGTTCCACTGTCACGTCGCCCACCACTACATCTCGGGGATGTGGGGCATCTGGCGCGTCTACAACACGCTGCAGGACGGCGCCGTCTCGACCGACCAGCTGCCGCCGCTGCCCGAGCTGCCGGATCACCGTGGGGTTCGCCCGGCCGTCACCTCCGACGAGCTGCCCCAGGAGCTGCGAGATGGGATCGAGGATCTCCTGCCACCGAAGGGAACCCCCGGCGATGGGGACGCCTCTGTGTGGGACTGGTCGATCCGACGAGGTGTCTACGTCGGCGAGCCCGAGGACACGAGGTCCTGGGAGGGGCACACCGCGACGAGGAGCGGCCGGCCGCCGCTCCTGTTCGACCCGCGCGACGGACGCCTGGCCTTCCCGCACCTGCGACCGCATCTCGCCCGTCGCCCTCCCTTCGCGCCGGGCCACGGGCCGGCTCCGTACCTGGACCCCGGGGGCGGCAGCCCGAACGTGCCCCGGCCCGGTGAGAACGGGGATCGGAGCGTGTGCCCGCGAGGCTCGCGTGTGCGGGACCTCGACATCACTGCCGTCGACATGCCGATCCCGTTGAACACGGAGGAGAACTTGGTGGATCCGGCCGGGATGTTGTTCATCCGAAGGGAGCAGCACGACCTGGTCCTCGCCGACGCGGCGCACCGGGTCCCTCTGGTTCTCCGGACGAACGCTTCGGTCGATTGCGTGGACGTGACGCTCACGAGCGAGGTTGCCGATGACGCCGACAACGGTTGGCTCAGCAAGGTCAACGCGCACATCCACTTCGTCCAGTTCGACGTGCAGGGAAGCGACGGGGTCGATGCCGGCTTCAACCACGAGCAGTCCATCCGCCCCTGGACGGTCGAGAGCGAACGGCTCACCAGGGCCGTCGCCGCCGGCGCCACTCGACTTTTCGTGGCCGAGACCGAACGGTTCCGGCCCGGTGCGCTCGTGATGGTCGGTGTCGACACCACCGACCGGGCGGAGGTCCGCACGATCGAAGCCGTGGAGGACGGCGCGCTCCGTCTCGCCGAGCCGCTCGAGAACGACCACGCGGCACGGGAGCGGGTCACCGTCGAGTTCGTCCGGTACCGCTGGTACCCCGATGTCCAGTTCGGGACCGCGTTCTTCCACGACCACGTCAACGCGATTTTCTCGGGTCGCCACGGGCTGTGGGGAGCGCTGGTCGCGGAGCCGCCGGACGCGACGTGGCACGACCCCTACACCGGCAGGGAGGTCCCCTCGGGGGCGGTGGCCGACATCTACACCACCGGGTCGGTCTCCGGGGACGTGTCGGGAAGCTTCCGGGAACTCGTCGCGTTCGTTCAGGACGACAACCCGATCACGAAGGAGGGGCGGTCGTCGGGGAGCTCGCTGGGCCTCCGCGTCGAGCCGCTCGATCCCCGAACCGAGGACGATCCCGCGGTCGCGTTCGACTCCTTCCGCCACGGCGATCCGGAGACGCCCATCCTCCGGGCTCGTCCCGGTGACCCGATCGTCCTGCGTACCGTGGTCTCGGCGACCAACGACGTGCACACCATCCACATCGACGGACACGCGTTCCGATCGGAGCCGTGGTCGGAGACGTCACCGCCCACCTCCACCGCACACCTGGGCATCTCGGAACGGCTGGACCTGGTGATCCCCTCGGCCGGCGGCCCGGCGCGGCTACCAGGGGACTACCTGATCCGCAACGGTCGGGCGTCGAAGCTGAGAGAAGGGTCGTGGGGACTGCTCCGCGTGTTGCCTCGGGAACATCCCGATGCGCCGCGGGCTCTGCCGGGGGTGCGCGCCGGCCCGATCGGCGATCAGGTCTGCCCATCGGAGGCTCCCATGCGTTCGTTCGACGTCACCGCGGTCGAGGCGCCGCTGCCCATGCTGAACGGCGACCTCGGAATGGCCTTCGTGCCGACCGGATCCGCCGACGCGGTGGCCTCGGGAGCTCGTGTGCCGGAACCGCTCGTCCTCAGGGCGACGGTGGGGGACTGCCTCGAGGTCCTCGTTCGCAACGCGACTGACCGCGCGGTTTCCTTCGATCCCGATCTGATGGTCTTCGACCCGGGCGAGCGCGCCGTCGGCCGCAACGGCGGGGGGCCTATCCCGCCGGGCGAACAGCGCGTCTCGCGCTTCCACGCACATCCGGACTTCGGGGAAGCCATGGTGCTGGTCCTCGATGGCGGGGACCCGGTCGAGGGTCCTGCGCTCGGAGGGTTCGCAGCCATCGCATTAGCCGAGGCCGGTGCCGTCTTCCTCGATCCTTCCAGCGGTCGGGAGATGTCGGCTGGGTGGGTGGTCGACGTCATCGAGCCGGGGGGGACTGCCTACCGCGATGCGGTGCTGTTCCTGCAGGAGGAAGACGCTGCGATCGGCACCCACCTGATGCCGTACCGCAGCGACGTTCAGGGAACGGTGGGGATCAACTACCGGTTCGCCCCGCTGGCGGATCGCCTGCTCCTGGACCCCGACCCGGCCCACGCGTTCAGCAGCGCGATCCACGGTGATCCCCAAACGCCCGTCGTCGAGGCCTACGCGGGCGACCCGATCCGTTTGCGCGTGGCGGCTCCACTCAGTGAGCAAGGACAGGTCTTCACCGTCGAAGGTCACCGCTGGCGGTTGGAGCAGCGGCCTGGAGCGATGATCGCGAGTTCGATCCAGCTCGGCGCCTTGGAGGCGGTGACCATTGAGCTCGATGGCGGCGCCGGTGGTCGGGCTCAGTTGCCCGGCGACTACCTATACGGCGACCATCGCGAGCCGTATCGGGAGGCCGGTTTGTGGGGTCTCCTGCGCGTGCATGATCCGTGCGCCG
>DASUTZ010000147.1:0-10574 GCA_036374295.1 Actinomycetota bacterium | reverse complement strand
GCATCCTCCACGAGGGAGCGTCCCCCACGAGTCTCTTGGAGGAGCTGCGATGACGGAGAAGCCCGATCGGAACCTGGCGATGGAGCTGGTGCGGACCACCGAGGCCGCGGCGATGGCCGCCGGCCGCTGGGCCGGCCGAGGTGAGAAGGAGTCGTCCGACCAGGCGGCGGTGGACGCGATGCGCCTGATGCTCGACACCGTCTCCATGGACGGCATCGTCGTGATCGGCGAGGGCGAGAAGGACGAGGCGCCGATGCTCTACAACGGCGAGAAGGTGGGGAGCGGCGACGGCCCGCTGGTCGACGTCGCGGTGGACCCGATCGACGGGACCCGCCTCCTCTCCAAGGGGATGGGGAACGCGCTCTCGGTGGTGGCCGTGTCCGAGCGAGGCACGATGTTCGACCCGGGGGCCGCCGTGTACATGGAGAAGATCGCCGTGGGGCCCGAGGCGGCCGAGGCGATCGACCTCGAGGCCGGCACGGCCGAGAACATCGCCCGCGTGGCGAGGGCGAAGGACGTGGACGTGGACGACGTCACCGTCGTCGTGCTGGACCGGGAGCGGCACGAGGGCCTGGTCGGGGAGATCCGCGAGGCGGGAGCCCGGATCCGCTTCATCACCGACGGCGACGTCGCGGGCGCGATCGCCGCGGCCTCCCAGAGGCCCGGCGCGGACCTCCTCATGGGGATCGGCGGCACGCCGGAGGGGGTGATCGCGGCGGCCGCCCTGAAGTGCCTGGGCGGCGCGATCCAGGGCAGGCTCTACCCGAGGAACGACGACGAGCGGAGCGCCCTCGTGGACGCCGGGTACGACCTCGATCAGATCCTCACCACCGAGGACCTCGTCTCCGGCGAGGAGGTCTTCTTCGCGGCAACGGGCATCACCGACGGCTTCCTGCTGAAGGGGATCCGCTACCGGCAGCGCGAGGCGGTGACGTTCTCGATGGTGATGCGGTCGAAGTCGGGGACGATCCGGCTGGTCGAGGGCCGCCACCAGCTCGAGAAGCTGATGCGCTTCTCGGAGATCGAGTACGACTGACGAGGTGGGGTCGTTCGAGGAGGCGGTGACCGTGGTCGTCCGCGCGCTCGGCCCCGGCGAGGTCGCCACCTACGGCGAGGTGGCCGAGGAGGCCGGCTACCCGGGCGCGGCCCGCGCGGTGGGCAACGTGATGGCGTCCAGCGAGGGGCTCCCCTGGTGGCGGATCGTCCGCTCCGACGGCAGCCTCGCGGTGGACAAGGGGGGCGAGCAGGCCCGGCGGCTCCGGGCCGAGGGCGTCGAGGTGCGCGGCGGCCGCGTCCGCCCTCAGCGCTCCCCCAGCGTGTAGACGCCCTTCCCCGCCTTCCGGATCGGGTGGTCGGAACGCTTGGCGGCGTCGGCGAGCGCGGCGATCAGCCGCCTCCGGATGTCCTTCCGGGTGAAGGGGTCCAGGTAGCCACGCTTGAGCGCGAGGTCCTGGATCACCGTCCAGTGCAGGGGCTCCCCCTCCTCCTCCAGGACGCGGACGGCGGCCTCGAGCTCGTCCATCAGAGATCGCGGGCGGTGGGAAGGACGGCCTGGGCGAAGAGCGCCAGCGCATCCTCGTCGTGCACGGCGAACGGGACCGAGGCCGGCGACACGATCACCTCCTCCACACCGAGCTCGGCGAAGGCCCCCAGGCGCTCCAGGACCTCGGGGGGCGTGCCGGCCAGCCGCTCCGACCGCCACGTGTCCACGTCCTCGCTGGCCGGCACGCCCCCCGGCACCCGCTCGGCGTACCGCTCCAGCACGTCCCGCACCCCGCGCTCGTCGCGGCCGATCGCCAGGTAGAGGCCCACCGAGAGCCGCACCGAGGCCGGGTCGCGCCCCTCTCGCTCGCAGGTGGCTCGGAGCTCGTCCACCTTCTCCCGGTACCGCTCCGGCGACCAGGCCCAGACGCTGTTCCAGCCGTCCCCGTGCCGGGCCACGAGGCGCTGGAGCCGCGGCCCGCCCTTCCCGCCGACCCAGATCGGGGGCCGCGGGCGCTGGACCGGGGCAGGGCGGTTGTAGGCGCCGTCCAGCGAGAATCGCTCGCCACGCCAGGTGGCCGGGCCGTCCCCCAGGAGCTCGCCGAGGACGATCAGGGACTCCTCCAGGACGTCGAACCGGCCCCGGGCGTCCTCGTACTCGTAGCCGAAGGCCCGGTACTCGTCCTCGTACCAACCGGCCCCGATCCCCAGATCGAGGCGCCCTCCCGACAGCAGGTCGATGACGGCCGCGGCCTTGGCCACGATCGCGGGGTGGCGGAAGCCCGCGCTCAGCACCAGGGTGCCGAGCCGCACCCGGTCCGTGGTCGTGGCCAGCGCGGCCAGCGCGGTGAGGGCCTCGGGCGTGCCGAAGGGCTCGTCCCGCCCCCCGTAGCGGGCCAGCGAGAGGAAGAAGTGGTCCGAGATCCAGATCGAGTCGAACCCCATCTCCTCGGCGGCGGTCCCCCAGGAGCGCAGGCGCTCCCACGTCACGGGCGCTCCGTCCGCGAACGAGAAGTCGTAGTGGGGAAGAGCGAGGCCCAGCCTCATGCGGGCCATCTTATCGGGCGGCCGGGTGGCGCCTCAGCGCGCCTCGAGGCGACCCTTGAGCACGACGGCGCCGTCGGCGTCCAGCACGACGACGTCCTCCCCGTCCCCCGGAAGTGCGCCGAACAGCGCGTAGGCGGCGAGCCTGCCCTCCGCGGACGGCCACAGTCGCCCCACCGGGAGGTCGCCCTCCCTCCCCCGGAGCTTGGCCCGGTACGGGCCCTCTTCGTCGGGCAGTCCGCCCACGACCACGAGGACCCAGTCGGAGGCGCCGGATACGTCGCTGTCGAATACGATCGCCCTCCCGCCGGCCCCCACCCGCGACGTGGAGCGGAGCACCGTCTCGCGGGCCCCCCCGCCGGAGAGGTCTCCCACGAACTCCCCGAAGCTCCCAGCGGCCTGCGCGGCCTGCCGGCGCGCGATCTCGGCCTGGTCCCCGAGACGCTCGGCCCGTCCCGCCATCGCGGCGCCCCAGCCGACCGCGAGGAGGAGCGCGGCGGCCAGGAGGCCGGCGACCGGGAGACGGCGGCGGCCGGCCCGGCGTCCGGCGGCCCTCGCCACCGCCGCCACGACGCGGTCCTCGAGCTCGGGCGGGGGCGGGGCGGCGGTGGCGAGGGCGGCCACCTCCACGCCCTCCATCAGCTCGCCCGTCTCCTTGCGGCACCCGGCGCAGGCGGCGAGATGCTCCCGCACCCGGGCGAGGTCGCTCACCCCGAGCGTCCCGAGGGCGTGCTCGGGGAGCATCCCGCGTACCTCGGCGCAGTCCATCAGAGCTCCCGCTTCCATCCGTGGGCCCGGCGCAGCTTGATCAGCGCCGACCGCAGGCGGGTCTTCACGGTCCCCAGCGGGATCGAGTCGTGCAGAGATATCTCTCGGGCCGTCCAGCCCCGGTAGTAGGCCAGGCCCAGGAGCCTCCGCTCGGCGGCGGACAGGACGGAGAGCAACTCCAGGGTGGCCACGCGGTCCAGGATCCGAGCCTCGGTCTCGACGTCCTCCCCTCCCAGGGTCTCCACGTCCTCGACCAGGGCCACCGGCCGGCGGGCCTCGCGCCGCAGGCGGTCCACGCCCAGGTTGTGGGCGATCACCATGATCCAGGTCGAGAGCCGGCCCCGGGCCGGGTCGTACTGGGGCGCCTTCCGCCAGACGGCCAGGAAGGTATCCTGCGTGAGCTCCTGGGCCGCCTCCGGGCTCCCCAGGAGGCGCAGGCCCAGGCCGTAGACGGGCCCACCGAACCGACCGTACAGGATCCTCACCGCCTCCTCGTCACCGGAGATCAGCCGCCGCACCAGCCCTCGCTCGGCCTCGGGTGTCAGCGGCCCGTCGGGCGCGTCGGTCGATCCCATACCAGTGATACGCGAGGGCGGCCGGCCTGGATTCCCCGGCTCCATCAGCCGCGCTTCCTGCGAGGGGGCGCGGCGCGGAGCCTGCAGACGCCCCTCTCCACGAACGGCTTCAGCTCACGCAGCTCGAGGGGCGGGCGCAGGCCCCCCAGCATCCCCTCGAGCAGGCCGCGGTGGAGCCCGCACACCACCTCGCGGTGGTCGTCCACGAGCTCCCGGAAGGGACACCGGCGGAACGTGACCTCGACGGAGGTCCCCTGCCTCCGGAACCTCGGCTCGAAGCCCGCGCGGTCCATCGCCGACTGCAGGACTGCCAGGTTCTTCCGGTCGGGGAGGCGGACGCCGGGCTTCGGCGCGTCCCGCGAGACGAGGTACTCGCCCCAGCCGCGGGCCAGCGCGGTGGCCCGCTCGAGCTGACGCCGGGTCTGGATCGTGCCCAGGAGCATCTCCGAAAGGAGCCGGAAATCCCGGCCCTCGTCGCCGGCCGGCTCCACGCCCACGTAGAGCATCTGGGGGCGTCCCACGCCGTCGCTCTTGCGCAGCTCGTGGCGGACGAGCCCGGCCTCCTCCAGCCGCCGGAGGTGCGGCCGGAGGGTGTTGGGATGCAGGGAGAGGCGGCGCGACATCTCCCGCACGGACACCGGCCGATCCATCAGGCGCAGGTGCCGGTACAGGCGGAAGCGCGTGTTGTCGGCGAGCGCCTTGTGGATCTCGAGGGCCTTGGTGTCCATGCGCCCCCCTGGGGTCGGAGCGGGCACGAGCCAGGATACTATGGAGGCGTCCGCGACCTCGCTGAGGAGCCATGATCACCGAGCAGGACGTTCGCGACGCGCTGCATCGCGCGCTGGATCCGAGCATCGAGAAGCCCCTGGACGAGCTGGGGGCCGTCGAAGCCGTGGAGATCGAGCGCGATCGCGTGCGCGTCTCGATCCGGGTGCCGATCCCCGGCGACGACGAGGCCGTGCGCCGCTCGGTGGAGGAGGCCGTGGCCGGTCTCGGCGCCCACCTCGAGCTCCGTGTGAGCGAGATGAGCCCCGAGCAGCGGGCCGAGATGGTCGGTCGGCTCCGGGGCGGGAAGACCAGAGAGGAGACCGTGTTCTTCTCCGAGGGACCAACCGAGGTCATCGCCGTCGCCTCGGGGAAGGGCGGGGTGGGGAAGTCGAGCGTCACCGCCAACCTCGCGGCCTCGCTCGCCGCCGCAGGCCAGCGAGTGGGGATCCTCGACGCCGACGTCTGGGGGTTCTCCATCCCTCGGATGATGGGCGTGGGCGGACAGCCTGCCGGCACCAGCGACATGATCATCCCGCCCCGGGCCCACGGCGTGAAGATCATCTCGATGGGGTTCTTCGTCTCCGACGAGACGCCCGTGATCTGGCGAGGCCCGATGCTGCACAAGGCGATCCAGCAGTTCCTGGGCGACGTCTACTGGGGGGAGCTCGACGCGCTCTTCGTGGACCTCCCTCCGGGCACCGGCGACGTCTCGATCTCGCTGGCCTCGTTCCTCCCCCGCGGGGCGATGCTGGTCGTGACGACCCCCCAGGAGGCCGCGGCGAAGGTGGCGGAGCGTGCGGGGAGGATGGCCCAGAACCCCAACATCGACCTCGAGGTCCTCGGGGTCGTGGAGAACATGGCCGGCTTCGTCTGCCCCCACTGCGGCGAGATCACCCCGCTGTTCGGCGAGGGGGGGGGCGCCCGCACGGCCGAGACGCTGGGCGTCCCCCTCCTCGGATCGGTGCCGATCCAGGTCTCGCTGCGCGAGGGGTCCGACGAGGGCACGCCGATCGTGGTGAGCGAGCCGGACTCCCCCGCGGGGGCCGCCTTCCGGGCGATCGCGGCCGAGCTCGGGACGCGGATCCGCAGCCCGAGGGGGAAGCCGCTCAGCCTCCGGGAGGCCTGAGCCGCGGCTCCTCCGGGGGCGTGAAGCTCGTCGTCGGTCCGGAGGGGAGCTCCCCCCGGCCCGTCTCCGCCTCAGGGATCGTCACGGGCGCCGGACGGGGTCGCAGGGCGAACCGGACGAGCACGGCGACGGCCGCGAGGATCACCCCGACCGAGGCCCACTGGCTCCCCGTGAGCCCCAGCGGCCACGTCTTGTCCACCCGCAGGAAGTCGGTCAGCAGGCGGCCCGCCCCGTACCAGATGCCGAACGCCGCGATCAGCACGCCCTCGCGGCGGGGCTTCCGGCTGAGCCAGAAGAGGAAAGCGAAGAGGGCCCCCGCGATCAGCATGTCGTAGAGGGCCGTCTGGTGGACACCGGGCCCCTGGGCCAGAAGGGCGCCCGACAGATCGCAGGTCCCCTCGTAGAGCTCGGCGCCCTCCGGGCGGATCAACTGGCAGTGCGGCCCGGCCAGGCTCGCGATCCAGGTCTCCGGCCCGGCGGCCTGATACGGACCAGGCAAGGTCCCGCTCGTGTAGCGCCATCCGAGGAGGAAGTCGGTGGGCTTGCCCAGGTGGTCCCCGATCACCAGGTCACCGATCCGCCCCACCGCGATCCCGAAGGCCAGGCCGACCGCGGCCGAGTCCATCACCTGCCCGAAGCGGTAGCCGTAGCGCCGCATCAGCGGCACGGCGAAGCCGATCGCCCCGAAGATCCCGCCCACGAGGCTGATGCCCCCGCGCCAGATCGCGAGCATGTCCGTGAGAGATTCGAACTCATCCAGGTGGCCGAGGACATAGAAGAAACGCGCCCCCACGATCGCCCCCACCAGGGCCCAGAGGATGATCGTGGTGACGTGCTCCTCCTCGAGGCCCCGCTTCGGACCGTCGCGCATCATCCACCAAGAGCCCAGCAGGTAGCCGACCGCGATGCCGATCCCGTGCGGCGAGATCGCCAGCGGGCCCAGTTCGATGCGGTCGAGCACGGGCCACGAGAGTGTGGCGAGCGCGTCCATCGGCGGGAGTCTAGCGGACGTCCGGGTCCTGGGCCGTCCAGACGTCGGCCATGGCCCGGCCCAGGAGCAGCCCCCCGGCGACGTCGGACGGAAAGTGCACGCCGAGGTAGACGCGGGACAGGCCGACGGCACCGGCGAGCGCCACAAGGGCCGAGCGGGCGGGGCCGGGGAGATCGAGGCGACGGGCCGCCACCAGGGCGAAGGTGAGGAAGACCGCGGGATGGCTGGACGGCCACGAGGTGCCGCGGGGCTTCCCGATCAGGAGCCTCCCCGGCGCGGTGGAGTCGAAGGGCCGAGCCCGCCTGTAGTAGCTCTTCAGCGCCTGCCCCAGAGCCCACATCGAGACCGCCGCCCCCACTGCCCGGGCCGCGGCGCGACGGCTCCCCGACGACGCGATGACCGCTCCGGCCCCCAACGACGCGTAGAGCGAACCCAGCTCAGTCACCCCCGAGAGGAGCCGATCGAGCGTGGGATGCTCCAGGTTCGTGTTCACCTGCTTGTAGATCCGCTCGTCGAACGCCCGCCCACGGACCGAGCCGGTGATCGCCGCCAGGCCCAGCGCGGCGCCGGCGAGCGCCAGCGCCCGTCCCACCCTCCGACGGCGCCTCCTCATCTCCCCTCCACCATCTCCTTCTGGGCCCGGAGACCGCGGCGAAGGATCAGCGAGGCGCCCATCAACCGGACGGCGCGGGCCGCTGCGCGGCCCAGCGCTCCCCCTCTGAATCGGTACTCCACCTCGTGCTCCACACGCGACCGGCTGGCGCCGATGGGGCGGACGAAGGTCCGCACCACCCCTTCGATTGGCCCGCTGAGCGCCACCTCCGAGTAGGTGGGACGCTCCAGCCTCTTCACCACGGCGCGGACCTCGGCGGACACCCCCAGGAACCCGAGCTGGACCCGATACGAGTCCTCCTCGCGGAGCTCGCCATCGGGAGCTCCCGCGACCGCCCTGATCTGACGGTTCCAGCGGGGAAGGTTCCTGGGGTCGCCGATCACGCGCCACACCTCATCGGGGGTGGCGTCGACCACGACCGCGTCGCGGATCGTACTCATCGGGCGCCAAGGCTACCGCTCGCCCAGCCCCGCCACCACACGACGCGATCGGGGCGAAGGCGAACCACGGCGTCGCCCTCCGTGGCCCCCGAGCGGTCGACGAGCGACGCCCCGCCCGAGCGGAGACGCCCCGGGACGTACACGCGTCCCTCCCCTCGGAGCTGCATCCCCAGCATCCTCGAGGCCCTCCACCGGGAGAGGTGGTCGAGCACGAGCGTCGCCCGCGCCCGATCCGCGGCGCCGGTCCGCTCCAGGAAGGGAGCCGGAACGACCGCGTAGTACGCGACCTCCTCCTGGGAGCGCCTCCATCGGACCGGGAGGACCGGAGCGTCGCCCAGGGCCAACGCGCCTCGTCCCTCGTCACCGAGGGCATCGAGCACGTCGCCGGGGACGCCCGCGTCGGGGGCGGGCCGAGGGGGCGCCCGGCGGAACGAGGCCGCGCCGGTCAGACCCTCGTCGAGCGTCCCCCAGGAGCGGAGCACCTCCCCTTCCGAGAGGTCCAGCAGGACCCCGTCCCGGAGCGCGATCGAGAGGAAGACCCTGCCCGGCGGGGTCCAACCGAAGGGCACGCGGTGGGCGTCGCGTGCGTAGCCGGCGAAGAACCTCGCGTTCTTCCGCGAGAACCCGAGCGCGGCCCGCGTCAGCAGGGGGCTCCGGAACAGGGAGCGGCCCCACGTCGTAGGGTCGAGGAGGTCGTAGAGGTCAACGCGGCCCCGGAACGACACGGCCCGGTCGCCGACCCGGACGAGGCCTCCTCCCTCCGGCATCGCTCGCCACAGGCGAACCTTCCGGGACCCGCGCGCGGTCGTGGCCCAGAGGCGCTCCTCCGCCAGGACGAAGACCATCGGGGTGAGGTGCGGCGCGTCCGGCCCGGGCGCGGCGGCGTAGAGGAGCACGCCGTCTCGAAGCACCCGGCGGGCTTCCTCGGAGATCATGCGTCGGAGCCTTCCCCCACCGGCGGACGGAGGATCATGAGACCCGCCCACACGACGTGGCAGGCGATGCTTGCCAGGATCCCACCCGACCACAGGGCCAGGGCCGTCCACGCGGCGCCGCCGACCGCCGCGCCCAGCACGATGGGGACGCTCCCGCTCACGAGGTTGACCAGGACGTAGAGCGCCCAGGCCAGCGCGGCGCCGGGGGCCTCGCCGAGAGCCTCGCCCAGGCCCCCCTGGATCAGCCCCCGCCACAGCGACTCCTCGCCCGGGACCGCGACGAGGCACGCGATCGCGAGCACCGCGCCGAGCGACAGCCCCCGGCGCCGCGCGTAGAGCTCGTGGGCCTGCCGCCTGAGGATCCGCCATCCGCGCGCGAGGAAGAGGAACGTGGCGGTGGCCGCGTAGAGAGCGAGCCCCGCCCCGACTCCGATCAAGGCCTCGAGAAGCCCGCCCCCCGCCTCCACCCCGCCGGTCAGCAGCGCGAGCGCGCCCAGAGGGCCTAACGTCCACCCCATCGCGGCCCAGATCGAAACCCCGCCGACGCGCACCGCCGCCCAGGCACCGGCCACGGCGAGCGGCCCGATCCACGCTACCGCCACCGCGACGGCGTCCATCTCAGTCCAGGAACCGGACCTTCGCGGCGAGCTCGGCGGTGAAAGCCGTGATCACGGCGAGATAGAAGAAGCCCGTCGCGGCCTGGACGGCCCGGGGCCGTGTCTCGCGCAGCGCGGCCCGGATCAGGAACGCGATCAGGGCCGTGATCGCCACCATGCCGAGGACGATGGCTAGGTGGAAGGCGGCGCCTCCCACGGTGAGGAACAGGCCGAACCCCTCCGTCGGCGTCACCTCTCCGGCCACGGCCGCGATGATCACGGCCACGGCCTCGACCAGGACGGCCCCGATCAGCACGACCGCCATCCGTTGGATGTGGTCGCGGGCCAGGCCCCGGTCCACGAGGTACCAGTGGCCCAGCAGCAGGCCGACGGTGACGGCACCCATGAAGGCGGCGCCGGCGAAGAGCCCGACGAGGGCCATCGCCATCCCTGCCTCCGCCACCGACGCCATCGCGACCAGCAGCGCCGCCCCGACCGGGATCGAGACGAGGCCCAGGACGCGCCCCGCGGCCATCCGGCGCAGGATGAGCGCGATCAGGGTGAGGCCCGAAAGCGCCGAGAGGGCGAGAGCCAGGACCACCACGAGGCGCGCCCCCCCGCTCCCCGCCTCGGTGGCGCCGGCGTTCGCGGACAGCGCCGCCAGCAGGGCACAGGCCAGCACGGTCGCCGTGGTGAGGATGAAGAAGCCCCGCTTCACGTTCCCCCAGAGCCCCGTGAGCCAGAGAACGGCGGCGCTGCCGGCCGCGGTCTCGGCCAGCACGAGCGCGATCACGCCGGATGCCCCTTCCATGCGCGGGATAGCCTACAGGGGATGCTGAAGCCCGGAACCAGCGCCACGGTGGCCGAGACCGCGG
Source organism: Actinomycetota bacterium (assembly GCA_036374295.1). GTDB lineage: Bacteria > Actinomycetota > UBA4738 > UBA4738 > CALAEC01 > DASUTW01. The sequence goes on along the minus strand of DASUTZ010000147.1, from coordinate 361 downwards.
CCGAGGAGCAGACGGCCGAGCGGATCGGCTCGGGCGACGTCCCTGTCTACGCCACCCCGATGCTGCTGGCCCTCGTCGAGCGGGCCGCGGTGGCCGCGATCAAGACCGCGCTCGATCCCGGGACCACCTCGGTCGGAGCGAGGGTCGAGCTCGATCACCTGGCTCCGACGCCGCCCGGGTCGCGCATAGAGGCCACGGCCACGCTCGAGCAGGTCGACGGGCGCAGGCTCGTCTTCTCGCTCGAGGCGCGCGACCCGGGCGGCGTCGTGGCGCGGGGCACCCACGTCAGGGTGCTGGTGGAGCGAGGGCCGTTCCTGGAGGGGGCGCGGTCGCGGGTCGTGTGAAGCGACCCGCGACCGCG
>DASUTZ010000146.1:0-4269 GCA_036374295.1 Actinomycetota bacterium | reverse complement strand
CCGCTACATCATCGACGGCTTCGCGGTTCGGGACCTCGCCCAGATCTTCGCGGGAGCGGTCCTCGTCGCGGCGCTGGCGATCCTGGTGGACGTGCTGATCGGAGGGGTCGGCCGGCTCCTCTCGCCGCGCGTGGCCACGCGTCCCGGCGCCGCGACGAACCACGGAATCACGGTTGGAGCTCCGTAGTTACTAAGATTGCTGTCGCCCATGTTCCAGGGGGGCCTTCGGCTCCCCGTGAAGAGAGAGGGGGTACCCATGCGGAAGACCTTCCGCACCCCCGTCCTTGGGGCGGCCCTGGTCGCGCTGGCGCTGATCGCGGCGGCGTGCAACGGGTCGGGTGAGGGCGGGGACGGCGACGGGGCGTCGCGGGGCCAGATCACCGTGGGCGCCGTCGCCTTCGCCGAGAACCAGATCCTCGGAGAGATGTACGCGCAGGCGCTGGAGGACGCGGGCTACGAGGTCAGCCGCCAGCTCAGCCTCGACTCGCGCGAGATCCTGCAGCCTGCGATGGAGAGCGGCGAGGTCGACGTGGCGCCCGAGTACCTGGCGACGCTGTCGGCGTTCCTGGGCGGCGAGACCTCGAGCGACCCCGACGAGCAGGTCGAGATCCTGGAGCCGCTGCTCGAGGAGCAGGGACAGACGGTCCTCGACTACTCCGAGGCGATCGACACCAACGCCTTCGTGGTGACGAGGGAGACCGCCGAGCAGTTCAACCTCTCGGCCGTGAGCGACCTGCAGGGCGTGGCCGGCGACATGACGCTGGGCGGCCCACCCGAGTGCCCTGAGAGGGAGTTCTGCATCCCGGGGCTGCGGGACGTCTACGGGGTCGAGTTCGGCCAGTTCGTCCCCCTGGACGTGGGCGGACCGCTGACGGTCGAGGCGCTCTCGAACGGCGAGATCGACGTCGGCCTGCTGTTCTCCACCGACGGCGCGATCCCGGCCAACGACTTCGTGCTGCTCGAGGACGACATGAGCCTCCAGCAGGCGGACAACATCGCGCCCGTCGTCCGCACCGAGGTCCTGGACGAGGAGATCCGCACCATCCTCGACGCGATCAGCGCCGCCCTCACCACCGAGAAGATGACCGCGCTCAACGCGCAGGTCACGGTGGAGGGAGGCGACCCGGCGGAGGCAGCGCGGACCTTCCTGGACGAGGAAGGGATCATCTGAGGCCCTATGCCTCGCGGAGGGCCCGGGCGCGCGCGCCCGGGCCCTCCTCGTTCACGGAGCCCGCTCCCCCGCGGTCACCGGGATCTCGAGCCGGCTGCCGGGGGGCGCCAGCGGACAGTCCCAGCGGGGGTCGTAGGCGCAGCTCGGGTTGTAGGCGAAGTTGAAGTCCAGGACCATCAGGCCGTCCTCGAGCCCCAGATCGGCCCCCTTCACCGTGTCCCAGAGGTAGCGGCCGGCCCCGTACGTCTCCCGCCCGCTCGTCGCGTCGCGGAACGAGACGAACACGCCGCCCCCATAGCCCTCCAGCCACAGGAGGTCGAGGGATGCGTTCTCACCCGCGAGCTCGAACCTCGCCCTCCCGAATCTCGTGAACGCGTAAGCGCCGTCCCGACTCGTCACGACCTCGAGCCGCTCCGGCTCCGCCTCCTCGACCTCGGCCAGCACCCGGAACGACCGGTCGTACTCGAAGTAGCGGAGGCCGCCGAAGGCGTCGCGCTGCCCCGGCGGGATGGGCGACTGGGGATGCTCACGCATCATCCGGTCGCGGGTCGCCCGCCAGAGCTCCCAGGCCACCACTGGGTCCGGGGCCGACCGGACCTCCTCGTAGAGATCGAAGACGCGGCGCTTCCAGTCGAGGAGGTCGAGCAAGGGGGCGGGCCGGCGCTCCGTCACGTGTCGGGGGCGTCCACCGCGTGCCCGTGGGACGCGGCCGTGCCCTCCTCCCCGCAGATGACGCAGGCGGGGGCGGGGGCCAGCTCGTGATCCGGCGGGGTTGCGGGCTCGGCCTCCTCCTCCTCGGGCAGCCGCTCCCCGGGCTCGGCGTGCGGGTACTCGATCGCCTGACGGTTCGAGATCCCGGCCGCGTTCACCGCCGCGCCCGCGAACAGCATCAGCGAGGCCACCAGCATCGCCAGGCGGAAGGCGTCCGTGGAGGCCTCCCGCGTGGCCGCGGCCAGGTCTGCGGACGCGTCGTCGGGCGGGGCGTTCAGCGGCGAGACGTCTCGACGGAACGACGACTCGTTCACGGGCGCCTCCGGGACCCGGTCCTGGATCGACCCGTAGAAGCCCGCCGCGATCACCACGAAGATCAGCGCGAACACGATCGGCGAGCCCACCCTCGAGATCGCGTTGTTGATCGCCGAGGCCAGCCCCGACGTCCGCTTGGGGAGCGAGGTCATCAGGGCCGTGGTGAGCGGTGCGACCATCATCATCAGGCCCGCTCCGAAGACGAGGATGCCGGGGAAGATGTGCACCCAGTAATCCGCCGGAGGCAGCAGCGTCTCTCCTGGGCCCGTCCCCAGAGCCCACGGGGCCGAGCCGTCCGGGAAGCGGAGGAACCAAAGCAGACCGACTCCCATGATCGCCGGTCCCGCGGACATGAAGAACCGGGGCCCGAAGCGGGCCGAGAGCTTGCCGAACCGGCTCGAGAACAGGACCAGGAGAAGGGTAGCCGGGACCATGGCCAGGCCCGCGGCGCGTGCTGTATACCCCAGGGTCCCGATCAGGAAGATGCCCATGAATCCCAGCACCACGTAGAGGGCGCCGTAGATCACGAACGTCGAGATGTTCGTGACGCTGAAGTTGCGGGAGCGGAAGAGGCCGAGCGGGACGAGCGGATCCCGCGACCGCTTCATCACGAAGGGGAACGCGATGGCCGCCGCAAGGCCGACGCCGATGCTCACCAGCGGCACGAGGAGCTCCCGCCACTGTGACTGCTCCCCGCGGACCGGGCCGAACGACAGGCCGGCGATGGCGACGATGATGATGAGCGAGCCCATGACGTCGAAGCGCCCCGTGGCCTCCTCGTCTCGGCTCTCGGGCACGTGGCGAAGGGTCGCGTAGAGCGCGATGAGGATCAGCGGCACGTTGATGAGGAACGCCGCCCGCCAGGAGATCGTGTCGACGAGCAGGCCGCCGATGAAGGGGCCGATGATCGTGGTCGCGGCCGAGGCGGCGGCCCACAGTCCGAAGGCCCGTCCCTGCTCCTCCCCGTCGAAGCTCGACGCGATGATCGAGAGCGACCCGGGGACCACGAACGCGCCGGCCGCTCCCTGCAGGATCCGGAAGACGATCAGCAGCTGCGCGTTCGGGGCCAGGCCGCACAGCAGCGAGGTCAGCCCGAACCCGGCCAGCCCGATCGCGAACACCTTCCGGCGACCGTGGTAGTCGGTGAGCGCGCCCGCCAGGATCAGCAGGGCGGAGAGCGTCACGAAGTACCCGTTCTGCACGTACCCCTGGACCTCGAGCTTTGCGAACGCGCCACGCGGAAGCTCGTCCGCGATCTTGGGGAGGGCCAGGTTGACCACCGAGGTGTCGAGGAAGACGATCCCCGACCCGAGGACCACCGCCACCATCGTCCAGAGCTTCCAGCCGCGGAACTTGGCCTGCTCCTCCGCCATGGTCTCCTTCCGGGGAATATCGGGGCGCCAGACGCGACTCTAGTACGGTGAACCCCCTCACCGGGGAGGTATTCCGTGACCCACGATCTGCTGACGATCGGAGCCGGGGCGGCCGGCGAGTACGCGGCCGGCCTGGTGGCCGAGGCCGCCGGCCGGGTCGCGGTCGTCGAGCGCTCCCTGGTCGGAGGGCAGTGCGCCTTCTGGGCCTGCATGCCGTCGAAGACGCTGCTGGACGCGGCGGGCCGACGCGCGCTCGGCGACGACTACCCGTGGGAGCGCGCGTCGGCCCGCCGCGACTGGATGATCAGCCGGGAGGAGATCGACGTCCCCGACGACTCCTCACACGCGCGGGCGCTGGAGGAGCAGGGGGCGGAGGTGATCCGGGGCGAGGCCCGCGTCACGGGCCCCGGCACCGTCGAGGTCCGCACCGAGGACGGGACGCGTTCCCTGGAGGGTCGGAGCCTGCTGATCGCGGCGGGCTCGGTGCCCGTGATCCCTGAGATCGAGGGGGCCGAGGAGGCCGGCTACTGGACGAGCAACGAGGCCACCTCCACGCGAGACCTTCCGTCCAGCCTCGTCATCCTGGGCTCGGGCGTCGTGGGCGTGGAGCTGGCCCAGGCCTTCGCCCGCTTCGGGACGAAGGTGACCCTGGTCGAGATCCACGACCGGATCCTGGCGAAGGACCACCCCCGGTCCTCG
>DASUTZ010000145.1:0-3009 GCA_036374295.1 Actinomycetota bacterium | reverse complement strand
AGGTACGCGATGGGCTCGGCCGCCGCGCTCGGCAGGTACCCGGCCGCCGCCAGCCAGGCGAGCGGGAGGGCGAGACTCGCCGAGACGAGCCCTCGCCACGCAGCGGCACGCTGCGTGGCGAGGGCGAAGCCGAGGACCCCGCCCACCGGGAGGAAGAGAGCGGGCAGCCACGAGCCAGGGGCCTCCCCGGGCGAGAGCCTCAGGATCGACCCGAACTCCGCGGCGATCCCGAGCTCGGCGCTTCGGCCCACCCCCACCCGAGCCAGGGTGAGCACGAAGGGGAAGGCGAGCACGCCCGCCATGACGAGTGTGGCGAGGGCGATCCCCGCGCCCGCCAGGCGGCGCTCCCGCCGTCCGCCGACGATCAGCGTCACCGCCGTCGCGATCGCCACGGGCGCCCAGGCAGCCGGGAAGAACGACCCCGTGATGGCCAGGACGACGGCGGTGCCCAACGCCCACCTCAGCGGCGGGCCCACCGGCCGCTCGAACGGATCGGCGATGCGGCCGAGGATCCAGGGGAGGCCGACCAGGAAGGCCATCTCTCCCACCCGGCCCTCGGAGGCGGCCCACAGCACGACGGCCGAGAGGGCGTAGGAGGCTCCCGCCGCCACGGCCGCCCCGGGCGCGCCCGTCCGGCGCAGGGCGGCCCGGTATGCCGTGACCCCCGCCAGGAGCGGGGTGAGGGCCACGATGATCCACGCCAGGGTCCGGGGGTTCCCGAGGGTCAGGACGCTCAAGAGGCCCAGCGGGACGAGGGCGGGGCTGGCGCCGTCGGCGCCGCCGAAGCCGGCGGGGACGGTCCCGTCGAGATAGGCGGCGAACACGTCCCGGGCGCTGTCGGGGAAGGTCGGGGTCGCACCGCCCTCGAGGGGCGAGGCGAACAGGACCCCCCGGAACGCCACCAGGGTCAGGAGAAGCCCGATCCCGAGCGCCACGGGGGCCGGGTAGCGCCCCAGGAACCCACCGACCCGCTGCCGCAGGGGCACGAGAGCGATCTCCTCCTCGGGCGCCAGCTCGCTCGCGCCCCTCGCAGGGAAGAGCACCGCCGAGACCTGTCCTGCCCAGCGCCGCAGGCGGGCCGAGGTGGGGGCCATCGTGGCGGTGACCTCTCGCTCTTTCACCGCGCGGACTGCGTGGAGCCGGACCCGTCGCCGCACCGTCCCCGGGAAGCGCCACAGCGTCCACGCCCACGCGGCGAGCACCTGACGGGCGTCGGGGAACCGACGCGTCAGGAGGAACAGCGCCACCTTGGCCACGCCCTGCACCAGGTACATCGGCATGACCCACAGGAGCGTGCCCAGCCGGTAGTTCTTGAGCATGGCCGTCAGGGCCGACCGCTCCTCGTGGTACCGGGTGCGATCGCTCCTTGCGCCCTCCCGGAGACCGGCGTCCCCCGCCGCCTCGTGGTAAACGACGGCCGAGGGGTCCATCACGACCCGGAACCCTGCGATGCGGACCCGCCAGCAGAAGTCGAGATCGCCATGCGAGGGACGGAGGCGCGCATCGGGTGGGCCGGCCCGGAGCCACGCGTCGCGGGCCACCAGCATGGCCGTGCCGGAGACGAACAGCACCTCGCGGGGCGAGTCGTGCTGGCCCTGGTCGATCTCACCCTCCTCGAGCGCCGAGTAGCGGTAGCCGAAGCGGTCGATCGTGTAGCCGATCTCGCGGAGCACGCGTCGCTCGCCATCGAGGACCTTGGGGCCCACCACCCCGACGCCGCCCTCCGCCGCGGCCACGAGGCCAGCGACGGCGTCGGGGTGGAGCACCGTGTCGTCGTGGAGGAGCAGCAGGAAGTCGGCCTCCCGGGCCGCGGGGATCTCCATGGCCCGAGCCACGGCCCCCGGGAACCCCACGTTCTCGCGGAGGCTCACCACGCGGCGGGGGCCCAGGAGGTCGCGCAGCAGCTTCCCCGAGCCGTCGGAGGACGCGTTGTCCACCGCCAGGACACCGAGCCGCTCGTAGGACTGCCGGGCGAGCGCGGCCAGCGACCGCTTCAGCCAGTCGGCCCCGTCCTTGACGACGAGGACCGCAAGCACGCTAGGGGCGTCTGCAACTCCCACGAGGGATGGATGCGGCCGAGGGCGGCGCGTGGCCCGTAGCCGCGGCGGAGCATAGCACCATCCGGAAAGGGAGAAGGGGCCTCACGGCCCCTCCCCCGAGCCCGGCGCGCCTACCGGCGCCGCGTGCTCTTCCGTCCGGACGTTTTCCTGCGGGCCGCCGTCTTCTTGCGTCCCGTGGTCTTCCTGCGGGCCGCCGACTTCCTCCTGGCCGCCGTCTTCTTGCGTCCCGTGGTCTTCCTGCCGGCCGCCGACTTCCTCCTGGCCGCCGTCTTCTTGCGTCCCGTGGTCTTCCTGCGGGCCGTGGTCCTGCGGCCGGTGGCCTTCCTGCGGGCCGCCGCGGTCTTCTTCCGCGCGGGCGCCTTCCTCGCGCTGGACCTCTTCCTACCGGTCGCCTTCTTCCTGGCGGAGGACCTCTTCCGCGCCGGTGGCATCGGTCAACCCCCTCTCCCGATCAGGACGCCATCCGCTTGAGGCGTCGCCGCTCCCGTTCGCTCATCCCACCCCAGACGCCGTACCGCTCGTCGTGGCGCAGGGCGTAGTTCAGGCACTCGATCCGCACCTCGCACTGGGCGCAGATGCGCTTCGCCTCCCGGGACGACCCTCCCTTCTCGGGGAAGAAGATCTCCGGGTCGAATTCCCGGCACCTCGCTCGCTCCTGCCATGGGATGTAGTGGTGCACGGCGCCCCTCCCCAGAATCACATGCGTGTAATTCTGACCGGGACGCCCTCTTCTTGTCCAGGCCCCATGATGACTTTTTTCCGGAGGCGTGTGAAGCGCCGCCGCCGCCTTTCTCACAGATGGGCGGCGGCGCGACCGTACGTCGTGGTGCGCTGGGCGGGCACCCGGCCGATGGCCCGGATCGCCTGCTCGAGCTCCTCGGGCTCCTTGCGGATCCCCCACTCCGCGCCGGCCATCCGCGAGATCGTCTCCTCCATCAGAGTTCCGCCG
>DASUTZ010000144.1:0-4757 GCA_036374295.1 Actinomycetota bacterium | reverse complement strand
CGACGGTGACGACGTCATCTGCGGGGGTCCCGGGGACGACGGCCTCCTCGGCGGCCCCGGGGACCCCGGGGCAGACGTGCTCGTGGGGGGGCCGGGGAACGACGGGCTCTTCGGGGTGGCCGGGGCGGACGAGCAGTACGGCGGCCCTGGGGACGACCTGATGACGACGGGGGGCGGCGATCCCTCCGACGACAAGGCGGCGGGCGGCCCCGGAGACGACGTCGTCCTCAACGCCGGGCCGGGCGCCGACCTCCTCCTGGGCGGACCCGGACGGGACGTCCTCCAGGCCTTCGCCGGCCCCGACGAGGTGCGGGGCGGCGGGGGCCCCGACGTCCTCGTGGGGGGAGTCGGCTCCGATCTGCTGATCGGAGGGTCGGGACACGACCGGCTCAGCGGGGGACGGGGGGCGGATCGCCTGCACGGACGGAGGGGCCACGACCACCTCGACGGGGGGTCGCAGCGCGACAGGGCCCGAGGGGGGCCGGGACGGGACGTCTGCCGTTCCGCCCTCTCTGCTAATGGCTGCTCCCGTCCCCGGCGGGCCGTTACCTCCTCGGGCGGCAGGTGCGCCGGCCTCCGGGCCACGATCGTGGGGACGGTCGGGGACGACCTGATCCTGGGAACGCCGGGGGACGACATCGTCCTCGGCCGGGGAGGCGACGACGAGATCGTGGGGGGGAAGGGGAACGACGTCATATGCGGCGGTGACGGCCACGACGGGATCCGGGGCGGAGGGGGCGACGACCTGCTCTTGGGCGGCCCTGGGGACGACATGCTGCTCGGAGGGGCCGGTGCCGATGAGCAGCGCGGCGGAGGGGGAGACGACCTGCTCGACGGGGGCGCGCGCGACGACGGCGCGGACCTGCTGATCGGCGGCGCGGAGCACGACGTGCTGCTCGGGTACGCGGGGGACGACGTCATGCGGGGGGGCCCGGGAGACGACGCCTTCCACGCGGGGAGGGGTGACGACCAGATCCTTGGCGGGCCCGGTCGCGACCGTGCCTACGGCGACGACCACGACGACCTCGTGGTGGGCGGCGCGGGCGACGACCACGTCGCCGGCGGCTTCCACGACGACCGGGTCTTCGGGGGACCGGGCGACGATATCGTGAACGGCAACGACGGCTTCGACGAGCTGGATGGCGGCGACGGTATCGACGTGTGCCTCGACGCCGAGGCCGGCGGGGCCGGATGCGAGAGCGACGTGCGACGTGCGTAGACGGATCGCGGCGGTGACGGCGGCGGCGATCATGGGGACCCTCGCGGCCGCGCCCGGCGGCACGTCATCAGAGGAGGAGGCCGTCCAGCAGCCGAACGTCCTCATCGTGATCACCGACGATCAGCGGGCGGGCACGCTGAAGGTGATGCCGCGGACCCGGCGTTGGATGAAGCGGGGAGGGACCACGTTCCCGAGCGCGTTCGCCACGACCCCGCTGTGCTGCCCGTCCCGGGCCTCGATCTACACGGGGAGGTACGCGCACAACCACGGCGTGCGGACGAACGACGACCCGACCCGGCTCGACCAGGGGACGACGATCCAGAGGCTGGCCCAGGACGCGGGCTACCGCACGGCCTTCTTCGGCAAGTTCTTCAACCGATGGACGACGAACCCCCTCCACTTCGATCACTGGGAGACGTTCCACGGCGTGGCCCGCTACAAGCGCCCCGAGATGAACGTGAACGGCACCGTGCGCGAATTCTCCCGCTACTCGACCGATCTCTTGGGCGCGCGTGCGTCCCGGCGCATCAGCGCCTGGTCGGGGAGGCCGTGGCTGATGTACGTCGCGCCGATCGCGCCGCATGCGCCCTACACGCCGAAGCACAGGGACGCGCGTGCGCCCGTGGGCCGGTGGCCGGGCAACCCGGCCGTCTTCGAGAGGGACCGCTCGGACAAGCCGGAGTGGGTCCGAGCCCGGTCCTCGACCTTCCGGCGGGGGGCGCGAATCCGCAGGCGTCAGCTCAGGACCCTCCTGGCTGTGGATCGCATGGTGGACCGGCTGATGAGGACCCTGGGCCAGACGGGTCAGCGGCGGGACACGCTGGTCGTCTTCCTCTCGGACCACGGCCTGCTCTGGGGCGAGCACGGGCTGGGGCAGAAGCAGTCGCCGTACACCGCGTCGGTGCGGATCCCACTGATGGTGCGATGGCCGGGCCATGTGGCGCGGGGCGCGGTGGACGGCCGGCTCGCCGGGACGGTCGACGTCGTCCCGACGATCCTGGAGGCGGCCGGGATCGGGCCGGCCCCCGGCGCCCCGCCCGACGGGCGCTCGCTCCTGGACCCCGGGTGGGAGCGGGACCACGTCCTGCTCGAGTTCCAGAAGCGGCAGGGGAAGGGCGTCCCCTCCTGGGCCTCGCTGCGGGGGACCCAGGAACAGTACGCGGAGTACTACGACGACGCGGAGGCCGTCAGCTTCCGCGAGTACTACGACCTGGCGAACGACCCCTGGCAGCTCCGCAACCTGCTCGGCGACGGGTCGACGGGGAACGACCCCCCGGCGGGTCACCTGGAGGCGCTGCTCACGGCGCTGGCGCGCGCTCGGGTCTGCGAGGGGACCGTGGGGGCGACGGCGTGCCCCTGATCAGGAGGGCCGCGGCCCTGGCGGCGGGCCTGGCGCTCGTCGCGTCCTCGCCGGGCCCCGGGCCCGCCGCCACGGCCGCGGCCCAGGACAGCCCGCCCAACATCCTCATCATCCTCAGCGACGACCAGCGCGCCGGGACGCTCGGCGTGATGCCCAAGACGCGGCGGTGGTTCAAGCGGGCCGGCGTCCTCTACCCGAGGGCCTACGCCACGACACCGGTCTGCTGTCCGTCCCGGGCTTCGATCCTGACGGGCCGGTACGCGCACAACCACGACGTCAACACGAACCAGGAGGCGCAGGAGCTCGACCACGACACGTCGATCCAGCGCTACCTGCAGGATGCGGGCTACCGCACCGGCTTCCTGGGCAAGTACATGAACGCCTGGCCCCTGCTGGAGCCGCCTCCCCACTTCGACCGTTGGGCGCTGATGGCGCCGGCCCGCCACCGCGATGCCACCTTCAATATCGACGGAACCGTCCGGACGGTCCGGCGCTACTCGACGGACTTCATCGCGGAGCGGGCGGCGCGCATGATCGAGGAGCTCGAGGCCACGGGAGACCCGTGGTTCATCCTCGTGGCCCCCTACGCGCCGCACGGCCCCTTCCAGCCCTCCAAGAAGTATCGGCGGGCGAAGGTCCCGAGGTTCCGGCCCACTCCCTCGATGCTGGAGAAGGACCGGCGCGACAAGCCCCCCTACGTGCAGGTGCGTCGTCAGCCCCTCCGCAACGCGAAGCGGATCCGGCGCCTCCAGCTGCGCATGCTGATGTCGGTGGACGACCTCGTGGGTGAGACGATGCGGGCCCTGGGCCGGACCGGTGCCCGGCAGCGCACCCTCGCCTTCTACCTCTCCGACCACGGATACCTCTGGACGGATCACGGGCTGAAGGGGAAGAACCACCCGTACACGGAGTCGATCCGCCTCCCGCTGCTGGCGCGGTGGCCCGGTCGCCTGCCCCCCGGGACCGAGGACCTGCGGATCGCGACGAACGTCGACGTGCCGGCCACGATCCTCGACGCCGCGGGCGTCGCCGCCCCGGACCCGCCCCTCGACGGGCGCTCCCTGCTCGCGCCGGGGGTCCGGGACCGCCTCTTCACCGAGGCCTGGCCCGAGAACCACGTGCCCCACTGGCGATCGCTCCGCACCGACGCGTTCCACTACGTGGAGTACCGCGACCAGGAGACGGGGGACACGACCTTCCGCGAGTACTACGACCTGGCGAACGACCCCTGGCAGCTCCGGAACCTGCTCGGCGACTCGAACCTCGCGAACGACCCGCCCCCGTGGATGCTGACGGCGCTGTCTCTGCAGCTCGAGCGGGATGCCGTCTGCGAGGGCACGAGCGGGCCCTCGGCCTGCCCCTGAGCGCGGTACGCTACGCCCCGTGAGCGACCGGCGCGTCACCGACTCGGGCATCGAGGTACGGCCGCTGTACGGTCCCGAAGAGGGGCTCGAGCCCGAGCGGGACCTCGGACGGCCGGGCGAGCCGCCGTTCACGCGCGGCATCTACCCCTCGATGTACCGGGGCCGCCTCTGGACGATGCGCCAGTACGCGGGGATGGGGACGGCCGAGGAGACGAACCGGCGCTTCCGCTACCTCCTCGACCACGGGCAGACGGGCCTCTCGATCGCCTTCGACCTCCCTACCCAGATGGGGCTCGACTCGGACCATCCCCGGGCCGAGGACGAGGTGGGCCGGACCGGGGTGGCCATCGACTCGGTCGAGGACATGCACCGGCTCCTCGAGGGGATCCCGCTCGACCGGGTGACGACCTCGATGACGATCAACGCCACCGCGCCGATCCTGCTGCTGCTCTACGAGCTCGTGGCCGAGGAGCAGGGGGTCCCGTCGGAGAAGCTCGGGGGCACGGTGCAGAACGACATCCTCAAGGAGTACGCGGCCCGCGGGACCTACATCTACCCGCCGAAGCCCTCGATGCGGCTCGTCACCGACCTGTTCGCCTACTGCGCCGACCGCATCCCGCGGTGGAACACGATCTCTATCTCGGGCTACCACATGCGCGAGGCGGGCTCCACGGCCGTCCAGGAGGTGGCCTTCACGCTGGCCAACGGGATCTCCTACGTCCGGGCCGCGCTCGACGCCGGGCTGGACGTCGACGACTTCGCCCCCCGCGTCTCCTTCTTCTTCGCGTGCCACATGAGCTTCTTCGAGGAGGTG
>DASUTZ010000143.1:0-16669 GCA_036374295.1 Actinomycetota bacterium | reverse complement strand
CGGCCTCCAGGCGATCGACGGCCCCTATCTGCTGATCAAGGATCTCGACGGCTTCCGGGAGATGGCGATGCGCTCGCGGGCCCTGGGCTACGACGGCAAGTGGGCCCTGCACCCTGGGCAGATCGACGTCCTGAACGAGGTGTTCGCCCCGACGCAGGAGGAGTACGACAAGGCAACGGCCATGCTCGAGGCCTACCGCCACGCCACCGAGGTCGAGGCCACGGGCGCGGTGATGTTCGGGACCGAGATGATCGACGAGGCCAGCCGCAAGATGGCCGAGCAGGTGGCCGAGCGCGGGCGCGCCGCCGGCCTCGAGGTCACGAAGACCTGGGACGACTTCAAGAAGGAGTGGGAGCAGTGATCGAGCTCAGCGAGGACCAGGAAGCGATCGTCAAGGCGGTCCGGGAGTTCGTGGAGCAGGAGGTCTTCCCGATCGCCGACGAGATGGAGCACAGGGACGAGTTCCCCGAGAAGATCGTCGAGCAGCTCAAGGAGATGGGGCTCTTCGGCCTGACGATCCCCGAGGAGCACGGCGGCGCGGGGATGGACGTGATGACCTACGCATTGGTCGTGGCGGAGCTCTCCCGGGGGTGGATGAGCATCTCCGGGATCCTCAACACCCACTTCATGGCGGCCTACGTGCTGCGCAAGCACGGCACCGACGAGCAGAAGGAGCGCTGGCTTCCCAGGATGGCCACCGGCGAGGTGCGGGCCGCGTACTCGATGTCCGAGGCCGGCGCCGGCTCCGACGTCCAGGCGATCAAGACGAAAGCCGAGCGCGACGGCGACCACTACGTCGTCAACGGCTCGAAGATGTGGGTGACGAACGGGCTGCGCGCGGGGCTCGTGGTGACGCTCGTGAAGACGGACCCCGAGGCCGACCCGCCCGCCAAGGGGATGTCGCTGCTCTACATCGAGAAGGAGCCGGGAGCGACCGAGTTCGAGGGGATCACCGTCCCCCCCAACATCCCGAAGATGGGCTACAAGGGCGTGGAGACCACCGAGCTCGTCTTCGAGAACCACCGCGTGCCGGTCGAGAACCTCCTCGGCGAGGAGGAGGGCCAGGGCTTCTACCAGGTGATGGACGGCATCGAGGTGGGGCGGGTGAACGTCGCGGGCCGCGCGGTGGGGCTGGCCACGCGGGCCTTCGAGGAGGCGATCAGGTACGCCCAGGAGCGAGAGGCGTTCGGGAAGCCGATCGCGCACCACCAGGCGATCCAGTTCAAGCTCGCCCAGATGGGCACGAAGCTCGAGGCGGCGAGGCTGATGCTGCTCTCGGCGGCGCAGAAGAAGGCATCGGGGGAGCGGAGCGACCTCGAGGCGGGGATGGCCAAGCTGTTCTGCTCCGAGGCGTGCAAGGAGATCGTGGAGGACGCCCTGCGGATCCACGGGGGGTACGGCTACTCGGCGGAGTACACGGTGGAACGGCTCTACCGGGAGGCCCCGTTCCTGCTGATCGGCGAGGGCACGAGCGAGATCCAGCAGATGATCATCGGCCGCCAGCTCCTGGAGCGCCACAAGGCCTAGGAGGGACGCGATGGGTGACGCGCACGAGTTCGGACGATACTTCGAGGACTTCGAGGTCGGCGACGTCTACAAGCACTGGCCGGGCAAGACGATCACCGAGTACGACGACCACCTCTTCTGCATGATCACCATGAACCACCATCCCCTCCACACGAACGCGCACTACGCCGAGGAGGCCACGCAGTTCAAGCGCAACGTGGTGGTGGGCAACCTGGTGTATTCACTGGCGCTCGGGATGAGTGTCCCCGACGTCAGCGGCAAGGCCATCGCCAACCTCGAGGTCGAGTCGCTGCAGCACGCGGCGCCGATGTTCCACGGCGACACCCTCTACGCCGAGACCACCGTCCTGGACAAGAAGGAGTCGAGGTCGAAGCCCGATCGCGGCGTCGTCACCGTGGAGACGCGCGGCTACAACCAGGACGGGGTCGAGGTCCTGTACTTCCGGCGGAAGGTGCTGATCCCGAAGCGAGGGACCGTGCCCGAGCAGCCGGCGAGGCCCGAGCCGGGGGCCGAGTAGCCGTCAGGCCGGGATCTCGTAGACGACTTCGGCGATCGTGCGGCCGCGGTCGCGGCGGATCGCGAGCCTCCCCAAATCGGCCTCGCATAGCCGCTGAGCCACGAACAGGCCGAGCCCGAGGCCGCCCCGACTCCTCGTGGCCGACATGTCGCCGGCCGAGAACGCCTCGAACAGCTCGGGCCTGAGGTCGGCGTCCCCGCCGTCGGAGACGACCAGGTGAGCCAGCCCGTCGCTGGCCCAGGCTCGGACCTCGACCGGTGGCCGGCCGTGCCGCATCGCGTTGTCGATCAGCTCGAAGGCGATCCGCGCCAAGTGCCGGTCGCGGACCCCCGGCCAGACCCCCCCGTCGCATTCGACGGCGTCGGGGTGGCCCTCGACCCGCACCAGGGCGGCCTCGATCGCGCCGCACGGGCTGGCCGAGGCGCGGTCGTCGTGCCGGCTCTCGCCGATCAGCTCCAGGCCCTCGATCATCCGCTCGAGCTCGATGCCCCGTTGGAGGGCCGAGGCGATCAGCGGCTCCTCCTCGCCCGTGAGCCCGCGGCGGATCAGGTAGCGGAGCGCGCCGGACATCACCGTCAGCGGCGTGCGCAGCTCGTGGGAGAGGACCTGGACGAACTCCTGACGGATGCGCGCCAGCCGCTCGACCTCGGTGCGGCGCTCTCGCTCCTCGCGCAGCAGGCGACGCAGCTCGTCGACGGCGCTGGGAAGCACCCGATCGTCGATGTGCGCCTCGCCACGCCACGCCTTGTGCACCGCGCTGAGGAGATCATCCACCGAGGCGCCCTTCAGCGCGTAGCCGGTCGCGCCGGCCGTGAGCATGTCGCGCACCGTGTCCACGTCGTCGTGGGCGGTGAGCGCCACGACGCGGGTCTGCGGGAACCGCGTCACGATGTGACGCGTGGCCTCGACCCCGTCACCGTCGGGCATCCGAACGTCCATCAGGACGAGATCGGGACGGAGCTGCTCGGCTTTCTCCACGGCCTCGGGCCCGGAGCCGGCCTCGCCCACGACCTCGATCCGCTCGTCGAAGGCCAGCGCACGTCGCAGCGTCTCCCGGCTGGCGGAGACGTCGTCGACGAGGAGGACCCTTACGGTCGTGGTCTCTGTGGTCATCGAGTAGGTACCTCTGGCATCGGCTCGGTGCGGGAGCGCTTGAGCCATCATGGCGGGACGGCCTCGGCATTTCGACCGCCCGATGGGGTGATTCCGTCCTCCCCCAAGCGGCCCACCACACCTGCTTCAATCGGACCCCTCATGCGTGAGCTGGACGCGCTCCGCGGCGAGATCGCCTCGTGCACGCGCTGCCCGAGGCTCGTCGAGTGGCGCGAGCGGGCCGCCCGGGAGCGCCCGAAGCGCTACCTGGGCTGGGTGTACTGGGCCCGGCCGCTGCCCGGGCTCGGGGACCCGCGGGCCCGGCTGCTGATCGTGGGGCTCGCGCCCGCGGCCCACGGCGGGAACCGGACGGGCCGGATCTTCACGGGGGATCGGTCGGGGGACTGGCTGTTCCGCTCGCTGTATCGAGCGGGGTTCGCCAGCCAGCCCGAGTCGGTGTCGCGCGACGACGGGCTGCGGCTCGCCGGGTGCTACGTGGCGGCGGTGAACCGGTGCGCCCCGCCCGGGAACCGCCCCACCCCGGAGGAGCGCGACACGTGCCTCCCGTACCTCGTGCGCGAGCTGGAGCTGCTCACGGAGGTCCGCGTGATCGTCGCGCTGGGGTCGTACGCGTGGGACGGCGACCTGCGGGCGCTGCGGGCGTTGGGGGTGGAGATCCCGCGGCCCAAGCCGAGGTTCGGGCACGGCGTCGAGGTGCAGGTGGGCCCCTATCGCCTCCTCGGCTCGTACCATCCGAGCCAGCAGAACACGTTCACCGGGAAGCTGACCGAGGAGATGTTCGACGCCGTCTTCGAACGGGCGAGGTCGCTGACCGACTCCGAGTGACACTCGCCGCTATCCTTGGTCCGTGCCTCGAGGTCACTTCCCGATGGTCCTCCGGGAGGAGGACAGGCGTCCGATCGAGCGGGCCACCGTCCGCCGGGTCGTCCAGACCTTCCGCCCCTACCGGCGGAGGGTGCTCCTCATCGCGCTCACGATCCTCGTCACGGCGGGGCTGGGCGTCGTCAATCCGCTCCTGATCAAGGTCATCTTCGACACGGCCCTGTTCACGCCCGAAGGCGTGCAGCTCGGGGCGCTGTACTTCTGGGTGTCGCTCATGGTGGCAGTCCCCATCGTGGCCGGTGTGATCTCGATCGGGCAGACCTATCTCTCCAACATCGTGGGACAGCGCGTCATGCAGGACCTTCGGAACGCGCTCTACCGGCACCTCCAGCGGATGCCTCTCCGGTTCTTCACGTCGACCCGCACCGGCGAGATCCAGTCGCGGCTCTCGAACGACATCGGCGGCGTGCAGAGCGTGGTGACGGACACGGCCTCGAGCCTCCTGTCGAACACGGTCATCGTCCTCTCCACGGTGATCGCGATGGCGATCCTCTCCTGGCAGCTCACCGTGCTCTCCCTGGCGATGCTGCCGTTCTTCCTCTGGCTCACGGCGAAGGTGGGGAAGGCGCGCCAGCAGGTGGCTGCCTCGACCCAGCGGTCGCTGGCCGATCTCTCGGCGCTGGCCGAGGAGACCCTCTCGGTCTCGGGGATGCTCCTCTCCAAGGCCTTCGGGCGTCAGCGGTACCACCAGGACCGCTTCTCGAAGGAGAACGAGAGGCTGGCCGGGCTCCAGATCCGCCAGACGATGATCGGGCGATCGTTCTTCGCTACGGTCCAGATCTTCTTCTCGATCGCGCCGGCGCTGGTGTACCTCGTGGCCGGCTGGGTGATCAGCGGCAGCCCCAGCCCGGCGGCCGCGGGGATCACCGCGGGGACGATCGTGGCCTTCACCACGCTGCAGTCCAGGCTGTTCTTCCCGATCGGTCAGATGCTCCAGGTCAGCGTCGAGGTCCAGAGCGCGATGGCGCTCTTCGATCGGATCTTCGAGTACCTCGACATGGAGCCCGAGATCCAGGACCGGCCGGACGCGGTGCAGCTGACGCACGACGACGTGGAGGGGCGGGTGCGGTTCCGGGACGTGTGGTTCCGGTACGAGACGCCTCCGGACGGCGAGCCTTCTCAGGACGGGGACGGTGATCGACCGCGCCGGCTGTGGACGCTCCAGGACGTGGACCTCGAGATCGAGCCGGGCCAGCTGGCGGCCCTCGTCGGGCCGAGCGGCGCCGGCAAGACGACGATCACGTACCTGGTGCCCCGCTTCTACGACGTCCAGCGGGGCGCGGTGGAGATCGACGGCCGCGACGTCCGAGGCGTCTCGCTGGAGTCCCTGGGCGAGACGGTCGGGATGGTGACGCAGGAGACCTACCTCTTCCACGCCAGCGTCCGCGAGAACCTCATGTACGGGCGGCCCGACGCCACCGAGGAGGAGATGATCGCCGCCGCCAAGGCCGCGTTCATCCACGACCGCGTGATGCAGCTGCCCGACGGCTACGACACCCCGGTGGGGGAGCGCGGCTACAAGATGTCCGGGGGCGAGAAGCAGCGTCTGGCGATCGCCCGGGTGATCCTGAAGGATCCGAGGATCCTCATCCTCGACGAGGCGACCTCGTCGCTCGACACGACCTCGGAGCGGCTCGTGCAGCAGGCCCTGCGCCCCCTGATGGAGGGCCGGACGACGATCGCGATCGCCCATCGCCTCTCGACGATCCTCGGGGCCGACGTGATCTTCGTCCTCGACGAGGGACGGGTGGTCGAGCGCGGCACGCACGACGAGCTGCTCGAGCGCGGAGGGTTGTACGCCACGCTGTACGAGCGGCAGTTCCACGGGGGTTCGGTGGAGGCCGAGCTCTCCGACGGCGTCCTGCTCCCCTCGGGGGAGTTCGTCCCCCGCGAGTCGGCCTGAGCCCCTCCCGGGTAGGCTTCCGCCCGTGGAGCGGAGGCTACTCGTCGTCGACGACCTCGTCAGCGCCGGGCTCGGGGTGTTCCTCGGGCTGGGGCCTCGGACGATCGCGCTTGCCGGCGGCGCCACCCCTCAGCCCGTGTACGCGGCGCTGGCCGAGCACGCGTATCCCTGGGAGGAGGTCGACGCGTTCATGGGCGACGAGCGATGCGTGCCGCTGGATCATCCCGAGTCGAACTTCGGAAAGGCGCGCGAGGCGCTTCTTTCGAAGGTCCCGGCACGAGCCCACCCCATGCCCGGCGAGACCTGCGACGCCGTGGCCTACGAGCGGACGCTCCGCGAGCGCTTCGGGGACGAGGTCCCCTCGATCGACCTCGTCTTCCTCGGGATCGGCGAGGACGGGCACACCGCCTCGCTCTTCCCCGGCGACGCCGCGCTCGACGAGCGGGAGCGGTGGGTGGTGCCCGTGGACCGCCCCGACTTCCGGCGCCTCACGCTGACGCTCCCCGTGCTGAACGCGGCCGCCGCCGTGATGTTCCTGATCGATGGCGAGACGAAGCGGGAGGCCCTGACCGGGCTGCTGGACGGCGACCCTGAGGTCCCTGCGGCTCGGGTCGAGGCCGAACGGGTCCTCGTGGTGGCCGACCGCGCGGCCGCCGGCTGATCAGCCCAGGGCGGTGACGTCGAGGAGCTTCCCGACGAAGAACGTCACGAGCGCGGCGGCGCCCCCGATCAGCATCATCCGGCCGCCCGAGAGCGCGGCGCTGCGTCCCGTGAACAGCGTCATCAGCGCGCCCACCCCGAACAGCGCGCCCAGCGAGAGGCCCACCGCGAGCCAGGCGGCGAGCAGTCCCTCGGCGAAGAGGTAGGGCGCCAGCGGGACCAGGGCGCCCAGCGCGAACGTCACGAAGGACGATCCGGCGGCGCCCCACGGAGAGCCGAGCTCCTCGGGGTCGAGCCCCAGCTCCTCGCGGGCGTGGACCTCCAGCGCCGTGGCCGGGTCCTCCATCAGGCTCTGGGCGACCTGGGGCGCCAGCTCCCCGGGGATGCCGCGCTTCTCGAGGAGTTCGGCGAGCTCCTCGGTCTCTCCCTCGGGGTCCACCCCGAGCTCGTGGGCCTCGAGGTGGATCAGTCGCTCGAAGAGCTCTCGCTGGACCCGCATCGAGATGTATTCTCCCGCCGCCATCGAGAAGGCTCCGGCGAGCAGCCCCGCGATGCCGGCGAGCAGGATCACCTCCGGGCTCACGCCCGCGCCGGCCACCCCCATGATGAGCGAGAGGTTGGAGACCAGGCCGTCGTTGACGCCGAAGATCGCCGCCCGGAGGGCGCCGCTCTTGCCGCCGACCAGCGAGGCGATCTCGCCCTCGGCCGGCAGGGGTCCCTCGTGCGGCATGATCGGGTCGGGCCGGTGCCGGAACCGCTGCTTCCGGTTGATCACGAGCCGTCCCCCCGCTGGTCCCGCAGGAACCGCTCGAGCTCGGCCGCCAGCGCCTCGCCGCTGGGTACCTCCCCGAGATCGTCGCTCTCCTGGGCCGAGCGCTCCAGCCGCTCGACGTAGGAGGCGAGCTCCTCGTTGTCCTCGATGATCGCGTTCACCTGCGACTCCCACGTGGCTCCCGCTCGCTCCAGGGTGTCGGTCGCGATCTCCACGTCCAGGAATCGCGCCACCTTGTCCACCAGGGCGAGGGCGGCTCTGGGGTTGGGCCCGGCCGGGAGGTAGTGAGGGACGGCCGCCCAGAAGGAGATCGTCTCGAGGCCGGTCCGCGTGGCGGCGTCGTGGAGCACGCCGACGATGCCGCTGGGCCCCTCGTAGCGGGAGCCGGCCAGCCCGAGGCGCTCCGCGGTCTCCTCGTCGGGCGCCGAGCCGGTCACGGGCGGGGTGGTCGTGTGGGGCACGTCGGCCAGGAAGGCGCCCAGGAGCAGGATCGTCTCGGCCCCGATCGCCCGGGCGGTCCCGATGATCTGCTCGGTGTAGGTCCGCCAGCGGACGTTCGGCTCGATGCCCAGGAACAGCGCCACGTCTCTGTGGGGGAGCGAGGCGGCGAAGAAGTCGTTCTCGGGCCATTCGATGCGGCGGGTGACCCCGTCCACGAGCCGGACGGTGGGCCGGGTCACCTGGAAGTCGAAGAACTCCTCGGGGTCGAGGCGGGCGAATCGCTCCGCGCTCCACCGGTCGCGGAGGTACGCCGCGGCCGTGCTGGCCGCCTCGCCCCCGTCGTTCCACCCGGTGAACGCGCAGATCAGGACGGGCCGGTCCAGCTCTGGCTCGCGCTCGAAGACGACGTGGTCCACGGTCACAGTCTCCCCCGTCGACGGCTCATTGGCTCAGCTCCCGGCGGCGGATGTCGGACCGGATCTCCTCGTCGAGCGCGGCGAGGGCCTCGGACCTGGGGATCTCGATCGGCGGAGCGTCGAGCCCGCGGCGGTCCTCGGCCAGCGCGGCGAGGTCGGCCCGGCAGCGATCGCGCGCCTCTCGCCACGTGTCGCGGTTCAGCCGCTCTCCGCCCTTCATCGCCGGGAGCAGCACAGGCTCGCCGGGGAGCGACTCGCCCCGCAGGGCGAGCGTGTCGCCGTCCTCGGCGCGGAAGACCTGCTTGCGGCCTGGGAGCGTGGCCTTGGCGGTCGACAACTTGGCCACCGGGCGGTCGTCGTACTCGACGAGCTTGTAGACGCTGTCGAGGGTGGGGGAGTCCTCCGACACGCCCACCTTGCTCCCCACTCCGAAGGCGTCGATCGGCGCGTCCGCCAGCTCGGCCACCTTGCGCTCGTCCAGGCCTCCGCTGGCGAAGATGCGGACCTCGGTGAGGCCGGCCTCGTCCAGCATGGCCCGGGCGCGGTGCGCGAGCTCCCCGAGGTCCCCGCTGTCGAGGCGGATCCCGCGGAGGTGGACCTCGGGGAGCTCGCGCACCACCTCGATGGCCTTCTGCACCCCGCGGACCGTGTCGTAGGTATCCACGAGGAGCACGACCTGGTCGGGGAAGTCCTGGGCGAACGCCCGGAAGGCCTCCTCCTCGCGGTCGAACGCCTCGATGTAGGAGTGGGCCATCGTTCCGGAGGCGGTCAGCCCGAACTTCCGGGCGGCCTCGACGTTGCTGGTGGCCGTGAACCCGGCGATCGCGGTGGCCCGGGCGATCCCCATGCCCGCCTCCCCGCCGTGGACGCGACGGAGCGCGAAATCCACCATGTCCTTCCCGGGGGCGGCGAGCACGCAGCGGGCCGCCTTCGAGGCGACCGCGGTCTGGTAGGTGACGCGGTTGAGGAGGATCGTCTCGACGAGCTGGGCCTCGGGGAGCGGAGCGGTCACCTCGAGGAGGGGCTCGGTCGGGTACACGACGCGCCCCTCGGGGACGGCCACGACGTCGCCGGTGAAGCGGAGGTCGGCCAGGCCCCGGAGCGTGGCCTCGTCGTAGCCCTGGCTCTCCCGGAGGTACGCGAGGTCCTCGTCCGTGAAGCGGAGGCCCTCCAGCTCGTCGAGGCAGGCCTCCAGGCCGGTGGCGACGAAGAAGCCCCACCCCGACGGGAGCTCACGGATGAAGAGGCTGAACGTGGCAGAGGCGGTCATGCCGCGCTTCACGTAGCTCGCCACCATGTTGAGCTCGTAGAGGTCGGTGAGGAGCGCGCTGGCCATGCCTTGGAGCATAGAGAGTTCGGCGACCCGGCTGGGCCGGATATCCTCGCTCCGATGGCCACCCCCTCCAAGCCGAAGAGGCCCCGCGACGAGCTGGGCCGACCTCTCCCGTGGGACGCCCCGAACCGGCTCCCGATGGAGGACTTCGACCAGCTGCCCCTGGAGGAGAACCACCGTCTGGCGATCGCCTACTGGAACGACCGCAACTTCTTCCCCGCCCACGAGGCCTGGGAGTCGTGCTGGAAGCGGTCCAAGGGAACCGAGGAGGAGGAGCTCTTCAAGGGGCTGTCGCAGCTCGGGGCGGGCTACGTGCACGTCCGGCGAATGAACCACCACGGGGCCAAGGTGCTGCTTCGGCGCGGCCTCTCGCGGGTCGTGCGCTACCTTCCCGAGCGGCGGGGGCTGGACCTCCGGGCGATCGCAGGCGCCGCGCGCGAGCACGCCGACGAGGTGGAGCGGGCCCAGCGGGCCGGCGAGCCCGTTCCGCAGGTCATCCCGCCGACCATCTGACCTACCATGGAGCCGATGGCTCGCCTGATGCTGAAGACGGCCGGGGAGATCGGCGTGAAGTCGCCCAGGACGCGGCGTCGGTTCCTCCGCGTGCTGCGGCGGAACGTGCGGCGATCGCTCGACCGCGCCGGCGTGCAGGCCAGCGTGCAGGCCGGCTGGGGCCGGATCATGGTCCGCACCTCCGACCCGGAGGCGGCCACCGAGGTCCTGTCTCGCGTCTTCGGCCTCCACTCGGTCTCGCTGGTCGAGACGGTCACGTTCGACGGCCTCGACGACCTCGTGGCGAAGGCCGCCGAGCGGTCGCGGGACCGGATCCGGGGGAGGACCTTCGCCATCCGTCCCCGCCGCTCGGGGGAGCACGACTTCCGGTCCCACGACGTGGCGGTGAAGCTCGGGGCCGCCCTGCTCGAGGACTCGGCGGGCGTGAACCTGGACGAGCCCGAGGTCGAGGTCCCCGTGGAGATCGTGAACGACGACGCCCATCTGGTGCTCGAGGCGACGAAGGGCGCCGGGGGCCTCCCGCTGGGGACGGGGGGCCGGGCCCTGGCGATGTTCTCCGGCGGCTTCGACTCCCCCGTCGCCACCTGGATGACGATGAGCCGCGGGACGAGCGTGGAGCTCGTGGTGTTCGACCTCGGCGGGTGCGCCCAGACCGACGGGGCCCTCACCGTGGCCAAGGCGCTCGTGGACCGATGGGCGCGGGGGCTGGAGCCGGTAGCGCACATCGTGGAGCTGCTCCCGGTTGTGGCCGCCCTGACCCAGCGGGTCGAGGGGAGGCTCCGCCAGCTCGTCCTGAAGCGAGCGATGTACCGGGCGGCGACGATCCTTGCCGACGAGCGGCAGGTAGACGCCGTCGTCACGGGGGAGTCGATCGGGCAGGCCTCGACCCAGACGCTCCGCAACCTCTCGGTCGTGGAGCGAGCCACGACCTATCCCGTGCTGCGCCCCCTGGTGGGGATGAGCAAGGAGGAGATCATGGGCCGGGCCCGCGAGATCGGGACCCACGAGGCCTCCGCACGCGTCCACGAGTACTGCTCGATCGCCACGGGGCCGGTGGAGACCGCCGCTCGGTTCGAGGAGGTGGCCGACGCCGATGGCGAGATCGATGAGTCGGTGCTCCGCGCGGCGGTGGAGAAGCGCCGGGTCGTGGAGCTCGCGACCTGGACGCCGGGGCCGCTGCCCGAGTACGTGCTGGAGCAGGCGCCGGACGGTGTGATCGTGATCGACGTCCGAGAGGAGGGCGAGGGGCCGGTCGTCGGCGACCGGCGCCTGCCGTTCAGCCGCCTCCACGAGTGGCTGCCCCAGCTCGATCCGAAGGAGCCCTACCTCTTCGTGTGCTCCGTGGGATCGCGGTCCGAGCTCGTGGCCGAGCAGCTGTGGGGGAAGGGCTACCGGGCCTACTGCCTGGCCGGGGGAGCGCACCGGCTCCGCCGATGACCGTCCTCGGCCCCGGGGCCCACGGGGTCGTGATCGCCACGCCCGATCCGAGGTCGGCGGCGATGGACCGCCTGACGCTCCGGTCCGCCGGGATCCCCGCGGCCCTCGTGGAGGACCTGGGGCTGGCCCTCGTCGCCGAGCCGGAGGGCGACGACCCGCTGGCCGAGGCCGCGGCGGCCTGGGCCGTCGTCACCCGCCGCCCCGCCGTGTCGCGGCAGGGCGACCGCCTCGCGGTGGGAAGGCCGGACGGCAGCGTGGAGGTGTCCGAGCCGGCCACCTTCTCCTCGGAGCTCCTCCAGGGTGGCCCGGCGCCGCGGCGGGCTGCGGTGTTCGGCGGGGCCTGGATCGAGGAGGGCGAGCCGGAGTACGCGGACGCGGTGGAGCTGGGGACGCGCGCCGCCGGCGCCGGCATCCACCTCGTCTGCGGCGGCTACGGCGGCATCATGGAGGCGGTCAGCAGGGGGGCCGCCGGCGCCGGCGGCGCAGCGATCGGCATCTCGATCGCCGCCTGGGTCGGCCGCGTCACGCCGAACCCCTGGCTCACCCACGTCGTCTCGGCCCGCGACCTCCTCGCCCGGTTCCCGCTGCTGCTCGACGCGGACGTCTGGGTGGCGTTCGCGGGCGGGGTGGGCACGCTGGCCGAGGTCGCCCTCTGCTGGAACCTGATGCAGATGTCGGTCGAGCCCCGGCCGCTGCTGCTCGTCGGGGAGCGGTGGGGAACGCTCGTCGAGGCCTTCCGACGGGAGCTGATCGTCACCGAGTCCGGCCACCACGACCTGATCCGCGTGTGCGACGTGGACGAGGCGGCGGAGGCGCTTACCGCTCGCAGCCGCTGACCGGTCCGCTGCCCTTCCCCTGGCGGCAACGGTCCCTGCCCGCGCCGCCCCGAAGCGCGTCGCTCCCCGGGCCCCCCAGCAGCAGGTCCCGGCCGCCGCCCCCCCGGAGGGTGTCGGGCCCCTTCTCGCCCACGAGGACGTCTCTGCCCGCTCCGCCGATCAGGACGTCCTTCCCCGGACCGCCGCAGATCCCGTCGTTCCCCTTCCGGCCGCGGATCGTGTCGCCCCCTCCCAGCCCGAGGAAGCCGTCGCGCTTCGCGGTTCCCCTGAGCCGATCCTTCCCGCCCGTGCCGACGCGGTTCACGATCGCGCCGCGGCAGCGCACGAGCTCGTAAGCCCCGATGTCGCATCGACCGCTTCGCGGAGCCCCCCGCTGATCCCTTGGGTCGCAGGCCGCGCCCGGGATCGCGTCGACGGCCGGGCTGTCCCGTCGGAGGGCGTGCGTGTCGGTGGGGCCGCCGTTGTTCCGCAGCGGCCGGAGCATGGGGTGCTCGCCCATCCGGTCGCTGCCCGCGGCGGGGAAGTTGCACCCGGCGGAGGGCTCGCCGACCAGGTTGTGGCCCTCCGACGTGAACGAGCCGATGCTCGAGCAGTCGGGGTCGTGGGCGCCGAGGTTGGGATCGAGGTCTCGGTTCCCCGCGACGAGGGTGCGCCGCAGCGTCGCCGCCACGCCGCTGTGCTGGATGCCGCCCCCCGTGCCTTCCGCTCCACCCTCGTCGGC
This sequence comes from Actinomycetota bacterium, assembly GCA_036374295.1. Taxonomy (GTDB): domain Bacteria; phylum Actinomycetota; class UBA4738; order UBA4738; family CALAEC01; genus DASUTW01. Next base: position 3,598 of record DASUTZ010000143.1, on the reverse strand, counting down.
GTTGGCGACGTTGTCCGTGATCGTCACCGAGGTGAGATCGATCGTGCTTCCGGCTTCGTTGGCGATCCCCCCTCCCTGCTGAAAGGCCGAGTTACCGCTCACGGTCACGCGGACGAGGTTGGCCACCGAGGCGTTCACGTTGGCGATGCCTCCGCCGTTGCCCCCGAAGGCGGTGGTGTGGTTGTCGATCACGCTGCCGTCGACCACGGTGAGGACGGCGCCGGCGTTGCTGGTGCTGATCCCACCCCCGTCGCCGGCGGTCGCCTCGCTGCCCTTCACGGTGACACGCCGGAGCGTGAGCGTCGCCCCGATGTTGAGGATCGCGCCTCCGCCGAAGGCGTCATCGGTCCACCCGTCCCTGATCGTCAGGTCCATCACGCTGACCACGGACATCGGGCCCACGTGCAGGACGCGATCGGTCCCGTTCCCGTCGAGGATCGTCCGTCGCGCCCCTGCGCCGCGGATCGTCACCTGGTCGAAGATGTCGAGGTCGCCGTCCTCGCCGTCGTCGGGCGTCCCGTCGGGCGGGATGGTGAGGACGAAGACGCCGGCCGGCAGGCGCACGACGTCCCCTCCGCTGCCTGCGGGGCACGCGTCGCGCGGCGCATCCGTGGCCGCGGCGCTCAGCGCCTCGCGGAGGGAGCAATCCCCGTCGTTCGCGATCTCGTCGTCGGTCGTCGTGACGTGGATGACCGTGGTCCCCGCGGATGGAGCCGCGGGAAGCGTGAGCGAGATCAGCAGCGTGAGGGCGGGGAGCAGCGCGATCCGTCGCATGGGATCTTCTCCTGGGCCGACGTAGGGCGAGCAAAGCAGTCGAGCGCCCCTCCGTCAAGGCTCGGATCAACCCGTTTCCTCTCGGCGCTCTCCGTCGATTACGCGGATGGAGGCGAGCCAGGAGGCTGATCTCGTTTGCGCAGCGCGTTCAGGTCGATGCCCGTGAGGGTGGCGATCGTGGCGGTCGCCACCCTGACCGCGCTGGGAGCCCTCGCCTACGCCGGGGCCCAGCCGGGATCGCCCGAGACCTCCCCCGAGGAGCTCTCTGAGAGCGTCGAGCCGGAGGAGCCGGAAAGCCTGACCGGTGAGGAGGACGACGGGTTCGACCCCGCGCCCCTCGGGGAGGGGAGCGGGGCGACGGAGCACGCCAGCCGGACGGCGATCGACGTCCTGACCATGATCCAGGCCTGGGTGGACGGCGAGCTCGGGTTCGGGTGCGAGTTCGGGCAGGTCGTCTCCGCGGCGGCCCGGGCCGAGGAGGAAGACGGCGACGACCACGATCCGTGCGAGCGGAACGGATCGAGCGGCGAGGGAGCGTCCGCGGCCGGCAAAGTAAAGGCCGAGGAGATGTCGGCCGCGGGGAAGGCGAAAGGCCGACCGGCCGCCGAGGCCGGAAAGGCCAAGGGGGCCGAGGCCTCGGCTGCGGGCAAGGCCGAGCGTGGAGATGCCCCCGGGCGGGGCGCTTCGAACGGACGAGGAGGCGGCGGCTCCGGTCCGACCTCCGACCCAGGTCTGCCCCCGGGCGCCGGTCCCGGTGGCACCCCGGGAGGCCCGTAAGGAGCGCCCTCTCGCCCGACGGGGCGGAACGCCCCCGGCGCGCCCGCGCGCCGGGGGCGTTCCCTTCATCGGATCGGCCGCCGGCCGCTCGCGGCCGGCGGCCGATCCCCACGGAGGTGCGAGGTCCCCGTGGACCTCGATGGCATCCCGGGAGACCGCTCGTCAGGAGAGGAGCGCGCAGACGTCAACCTGGCGTCCGCGCCGTTCCACGATCGTGACCCCGTCGGGCGCGAACTCGACCACGAATCGTCCGTGGGTGAGGAGCGCCATGCCCGGCTCTCCGGGCCCCAGATCTCCGGGGAAGAAGAGCCAGAGCCACGGGCCGAGCGCCGTCACCAGCTCGGAGTCGCCGGGGAACGTGATGACGCCGGGCCCCGGGATGTTCGCCACGAGCGACACCCCGGTCTCCTCGTTGCGTAGCTCCACCACGAGCGATCCCGTGACGAGCTGCTTGGTCACGTTCCCTTCTTGATCGAAGAACGTGGTCAGGAGCTCGTTGTTCTCCAGCACGACCACTCCGAGGTCGAAGTCACACACATCGGAGATCACTTCATCCTCAGCCGGGAGGAACTCGCGGACGGGCTTCTCGGCCGAGGCGGGGGCGGACGCGACGAGGATCCCGAGGAACAAGGTCAGCGCGAGGACACGTCTCATAGCGGCACCTTCCTTCGCTGTCGAGGCAGGATGGATGCGACGACACCCTTCGGGCGGAGCGCGAGCCCATTGCCGACGCCTCCGGCGCAATCCCATAAAACCCCCAAGGTAGCGCTTACCTCGAGCGGAGCCATAAGCGCGACCGCCTCAATCGTAGCCGACCGAGGGTCGAAGGTCCAAAGGGAGAGGAGGTACTCGTACTCCGGAAGGAGTGGGCAGGCTGAGCGGAGACGTCGCCGGGATGATGCCCTAGCCCTGCAGTGCTTTGAGGACCCGCGGAAGGAACCGGAACGGGACGGCGCGGGCACTGGCCTCGTCCACCGTCCCCGTGAGCACGAGGTCGAGCTCGGGGCAGTGGAGCAGCCACGATCCCGTCGTTCCGGAGTGCCCCACCAGGGTCACGGCCCGGCGGCCGGGACCGAAGAGCTTGGGGACGCGGTAGCGCATCGTGGCGAGGCCGTACCGCATCGGGTAGAAGATCCGGTTCCACCGCTCGTGCATCAGCCGGTAGGTCGCCGGATCCTGGAACACCTCGCCCCGTGTGAGCGCGCCCATGAACCGCAGGGTGTCATCGGCGGTCCCCATAAGGTCGTTGGTGCTGGCCATCGCCTTGGGGATGTGGATCGGTCGTCCCTTGGCCCACACGGCCGCCGGGTCGTCGGGGGGAGGGTCGAGCGGCTCCGATCGTCCGGGGACCCACGTGTGCCGCAGGCCGAACGGGCGGAACAGCCCCTCCTCGAATACCTCGTAGAAGGGCCGGCCGGCGACCGATTCGATGATCATCAGGAGCAGCTGGAAACCGGTGTCCGAGTAGCGGGCCTTCTGGCGACCGGCGGAGAGGTCTTGCGGCTCGAAGCGAGGCCGCATCCCACGTGCGATCTCGATGACGTCGTCGAAGGTCCACGACCGGTCCACGCCGTCCTCGATCTCCTCGTAGATGCGGCGCCCGTCGCTCGGTCGGTCCTCCAGGTAGTCGGGGAGCCCAGAAGTATGGCCGAGGAGGTGCCGGACGGTGATCCTGGAGGTGTGGTCCACGCCTCCGAGCCGATGCAGGCCGGCGACCCGGTCCACGGCCAGGTACGCGGTGATCGGGGCATCGAGGTCGACCTCGCCCCGTTCGTAAAGCTGCAGGATCGTGGTCCCGATGTAGAGCTTCGTGACGCTCGCGAGCATGTACGGCGTGTCCGGCCGCATCGGGGTTCCATCCGGACGGGCGGGTCCCGAAGCGCCGATCCAGCGCAGCGGTCCATCCCCGCTCGCCAGGCCCAGGATGGCGTGGGGGATCCTCTTCCGAGACGCGAGTCGATCGACGAGCGCCTGAAGACGGCCCGCGAGCGCATCGTCGGCGCTCAGCATCGGTCGAGCTTCGATGACGCCTCCTCGGGAGCGGTGG
>DASUTZ010000142.1:0-10621 GCA_036374295.1 Actinomycetota bacterium | reverse complement strand
GCTGGCCGCCGCGGCCGGCGGCGGAACCCGTCTGGGACCCTGGGACCTCCCCGTCGACGTGCTCGTGGGGGCCGCCGTGCTGGTCGGGCTCGGGCTCTACGGCTCGCTCCCCTGGCCCCTCGTCATCGTCGTGCTGGTCGTGTTCGGCGGTGCGTTCATCCTCCTGCGGAATCCGTTCCCGGGCATGGTCCTCCAGGCGGTGGCCTGGGGAGGGATCCTGTGGCGGTTCTGGGCCGACCGGGTGGCCGCGGGATGGATCCCCGTGGCGGTGGCCGGCGTCATCGGCATCGCCGAGCGCCGCCGGTTCGTGCATGTAGTTCTGCCGGCGTTCTTCCGCGGCGCCGCGCAGACCCTGACGCTCCGGCGAGGGCGCGACTACCGGATGCCGGACGACTGACGAGACGGACCCCGAAGACGGCCGACGAGCCGCCTACCAGATCCCGAGCGCCTCCCTCAGCCCCGATCCCGTCTTGTAGCGACCCAGGAAGCCTCCCTCGACCAGACGGCAGACGACGAAGCCGAGCTCGGGCACGTCGTCCAGGTGCACGTAGAGAACGTCGTTCCCCGAGGAGGCATCGATCCGCTTCAGGTAGACCACCTCCACGGACGCGCCTTCGGCGGTCATCGCGTACTGCCGGAAGCTGCTGAAGGCGGTCACGGCGTCCTCGTAGCGGTTCGGTTCGTCGATCCCCAGCCGAGCGAATAGGGCCCGGGCATCCGTCTCCGGGATCGGGGTGAGCTCATCGAGCAGAGCCTGTTGCCGCTGCACCAGCGTCAAGAAGTCGGCGAGTTCCTGCTTGGCCATGGACATGTCACACCTCCTGGAGAACGGTCGCACGGCGCTCGGGGGCCGGGTAGGGCCGGAAGGCCCCGATCCTCTCTGCCCTGATGCCCTGGACGCGATTCTGGCCCGGGAGAGAGCACGAGAAAGCGGCCGGGCACCGAGGCAGGCTTGACGCAAGCGTGGAGAATGGTCCGCGACGGCCCGGATGGATCCCGGGCTCGTCCACGTTGGAGCGGAGGAACGAGTGAGCAGCTTCTTCTACAACCTCGGGAAGAGGGCCGGGCCGGTGTTCCGAAAGGGACGCTGGGTGTGGTCGTCGCTGACCGGCTCCGAGGCGGAGGCCCGCCGAGCGGAGCGCGCCGTGGGTCGGGAGCTGGCGGGCCGGATGAGGGATCGCCTCGGGATCGACGATGACCTTCAGGACAGACGTCTCGTCGAGGAGATCGGCTTCTCCCTGGTGGCGATAGAGAGAAGCGCAGATCGCGAGTTCAGCTTCGAACCTCTTCGGGGAGGGGGCGCGAACGCCTTCGCCCTTCCTGGGGGCTTCATCTTCGTCACCCGAGCACTTCTCGATGATTGCGGTCGCGATCGCGACGAGCTCGCCTTCGTCCTGGCTCACGAGATCGGCCACGTGGTCCAGGGCCACGCGCTTGAGCGATTGGTGGGACGGTCAGCGCTGTCCGGGGTGGTCCGAGCCCTTCCCGCAGCGGGGCTGCTCGGTCGCCTGGCAGGTCGACCGAGTCTCGCCCTCCTCGAGAGCGCGCACTCCCGGGAGCAGGAATACGAGGCGGACTCGGTGGGGGTCCGCTTGTCGATGGCGGCGGGCTTCGAACCTTCCGGATCGAGCCGCTTCCTGGAGCGTCTGGTTCGACCCGAGGGAGCCGTCGTCGCCGCTTACCTCGCGTCCCATCCCCATCCCGAAGCGCGGATCCGGCGCATCAAGCAAGCACGGCGCCGCAGCTAGTCAACCCTGGTCGGCGGGGTCTCGCGGCCAGATCGGGACCAGCGGGCCCCCACGCTCCTCGATCACCCGCCGGGATCGGCCTGGGGCGGCGGCATCTCCGCCTCCGTTTCCCTAGGCCGGGGCGGAGTCAGGCCAGCGGCTCGAGCGGGCTCAGGGGAACGGGGGCTTGCTCGGCGTCCGCAGCCAGGTGTCGAAGAACCCGTCGAGATCCTGGCCCGAGACCTCCTCGTGGATCGCCTGGAAGTCCTCCGTCGTCCCGGTACCGTCGTCGTGTCTGGTCAGCCACTCACGAGCGGCGTCGAAGAACGCCTCGTCACCGACCTCGAGCCGCAGGGCGTGCAGGGTCGCGGCGCCGCGATCGTAGTTCGCCGGGTGGAACAGCCCGAACGGACCTGGGTCCGCGACGACGTGGTTCCAGAAGGAGCTGCCGGCGGGGATGGACATGACGTCCTCGAAGCTCTCCTGCGCCGTGTCGCGCCCCGCGTGCTCGCTCCACAGCCACTCGCCGTAGGTGGCCCAGCCCTCGTTGAGCCAGATGTCCTGCCAGCGCTGAGGGCTCACGGCGTTGCCGAACCACTGATGGGCAAGCTCGTGGGCGACGGTGCCCTCACGGGCCACGCGCGAGTACACGGGCCTCGTCTGCGTCTCCAGCGCGTAGCCGACCGAGTCGTCATCCACGATCGACCCATACGAGTTGAACGGGTACGTGAGGAAGGTCTCCTCGAAGAAGGCGATCATGGCCGGCTGGAGGGCGAGGCTGGCGTTAGAGGTGACCAGATTGCCGGCCGTCAGGTTGTCGTCCACGGCGTCGATGATGGGCAGCCCGTCGGCCGCCTCCGAGAACCGCAGCTCGTAGTCACCGACCGAGGCCGTGGTCAGGTAGCTGGCCTGAGCGTCCGGCGCGTCCCAGTACCAGGTGGTCCAGCCGTCGTCTGTCACCGGATCCCGCGCGGGCAGACCGTTGGCGACCGCGACCTTTTCCTCGGGCACGGTGATCTCGAAGCTGTAGGTCGCCTTGTCGGTCGGGTGGTCGCTGACCGGGTACCAGGTCATCGTCCCCTCGGGCTCCCCGACCACCATGGCGCCGTCCCGGGTGGTCACCCATCCGTAGAGGACGCCTTCGATGTCTCTCGGCCGACCGGTCTCACCGCCGTACGAGATCACGACCCGCGCAGCCTGTCCTTCCTTGAGCTTGGGACGGGGCTGGATCGTCAGCTCCCAGATCCGTGCCGCGTCGTCCTGGACCTGCCAGTAGGCGGCCCCTTCGACCTCGGCACCCGGAGCCGGCGGCAACACCTCTGCGGCGGGCTTGCCGTTGACCGTGACGGCGTGCACGTCCAGACCTCGCAGGTCCAGGTTGAACCGGTCCAGGTCCTGGGTGGCAACGATGTCGATCGTCGCCATTCCGTCTAGCTGGCCGACGATCGGCGCCGGCGCAGGCTCCGGCGGGGTGTAGGTGAGCGTCAGGTCGTAGTGCCCGACGTCGTAGCCGCCGTTCCCGGAGAACGGGAAGTAGGCGTCGCCGGCGCCGGGAGCACCGGCGGTGAACCGCGGCTCGCCCGGCGAGCCAGGAGCGGCTATCGCGCCGCTCGGAAGGGCGAGACCCCCCATCCCCACGAGCACAGCCGTCGTCCCGCTCAGTACGCGCGTGCGAATCGACACGATCAGCCTCCTCCACTCACCGTATCCGCACTATAGGACAACCCGCCATCAGCGCGACGCCTGCTAAAGCGTCAGCCTGGCGCCCGGCGCCCCCACCACAAGGGGTGCGACATCGGGGCATGGTCGCCCACCTTCGGCGGGAAGGATGCGGCCGTGAACCAGACCATCGCGTTCCGGCGTATGTGGCAACGACCGGCTCGGTTCGACGTACGAACAGCAGATCGGCGGGGCACTTTCCTCGAGCTCTTCATACCGTCACTTCGGCCGGCGACGGAAGAGGTATCTCGCGCCGACGCCCAGCGCGAGGATCCCCGCGGCTCCGAGGAATCCGGCCATGACTCCAGGAAGGACCGCGCGGCACTCCGACGGAGCCGCGTGCAGTGGCCGGAGACCCTGGTCAACGGCGCAGGGGTCTCGGACCCTCAGAAGCCCCCAGAGTCCCGCCTCCCGGTACGGCTCACGATGGTCGCCGTACAGGTAGTCGCCCGGCGATCGAGCCGGTCCCCCGGCCCCGTCTAGAAGATCGATGGTGACCGCCTCCAGCCCGCCGAGCTGGATCGAGCTCAGCAGTATTGCGTCGGGCCGCGGCTCCTGCCTCCAGCGGTGGGCCTCGACGCTGAAGACCTGCCCCTGCTCGCTCACGGGGGCGAGCACACGCAGGCGGAGCGGATCGCCCGCGTAGGCCTCGATGATCGGCGTCGGCGGATCCCCATGCGTGGCACTGTTGAACACCTCTCCCGGATCGGGGTCCTCGAACAGCCTGTCTTCCAGCGAGGCGAACCGGTAGTTGATGCCCACCACCCCATCGACGGCGTCGCGGTAGGGCATCAGGTGGGTCCCGATCGCCGCATCCTCCTCATGGAAGAACAGCACGGCGTCCCGGTAGGACCGCCCTTCGGGACGGACGACGTCCACCTTCCACCCCGTCGTCACCTCTTCACCGGTTCTGGGGTCCCGGAACGTTGCACCGGGCTCGGCCACCGCGACCGCGCCGTACGCTCCCGAGACAGGCCCCCCGAGCGGGTCGCCCCCATCGAGGAGCAGTACGGTGGCCTCCCCGAAGTCCGGGTGAGCGTAGAAGCGGGAGATGCGATGGCCTCCGGGCGGGATCCCTTCCCCACCGTTTCGGCCCACGGCCCTCTCCCCCGGGTCGAAGACCATGAGATCCGGCTCCAGGGAAACGACCCGGCCGGTCGCGTTGCGGACGCCAACCTCGAGGCAGTCGCCCACGGTCGCCCGAGCCACCAGAGGCTCCGCCGGGCGTCCTCCTGAAGAGATCTCGGGCGCCGCGTGCGTGGGCACGAACGCCACACCGAGGCGCCCCTCCAGCATCGGCAGAGGGGCCTCCACTGCTGTGATGTCGAACGATCTCACCGGGGCATCGGGTGGGCAGATTTCGCCCCCGGGCGGACCACGCCCCACGCCGGGGAGCGACTGCGGCGCATCCTCGTCCCCACGGGGGACCACCCGCACCAAGCCCCACGACCCCTCCCTCAGCTTCGATGCGCGGCCGTTGCGCAGCAGGTAGTCGCCGGGCAGCCGCGCCGGACCGCCCGCGGAGGGGACGACGAGGTCGAGCCGCTCGGAGATGCCCAGGTGCGCGGCCGCCACCGGCGGGGATGTCACGGACCATGACTCCGACCGGAAGGCGTGACCGTCCAGGTGGATCGTGTGTACGTCGTTGGCCGCCGACACCAGGGTCCGCACGACGAGGGGGTCACCGGGATGGGCCCGGAGGATCGGCGTCTCGGGGTCGCCGTGGCGCGTCGAATCGAACGCCGCGGCCGGATCCCCCTCCGACCTCGGATCGAGGGGCTCCACGCGAAGTCCGAGGGAGCTCCCCGATGAGCGGCCTTCCTTGGTGACCTGATTGTCGTCCTGCAGGAACGCGACAAGCTCACGGAAGCTGCCGGCCGCTTCCAGCGAGACGGGCTGGGTGGTATGGATGTCGGCGACCGGGCCCGAGAGCAGCTCCTCTCCCGTCTCCGGGTCATGCCAGGTGGCATCCGGCGGCTCCGAGACGAGCGCGCCCCAGAGCCCATGGCGGCCGGAGAAGATGGCGTTCACGTGGTCGTGGAAGAAGGCGGTCCCGAACTGGACGTCCGGGTACCAGCGGTAGCGGACGAACTCCATCGTGATCCGCTCGCCCCGTCCATGATGGTGGTCGAGAGGCTCGGCCAGGACGACCGCTCGATCCTGCACGGCCTTCACCGTTCGGACCTCCGCGCGCCTCCGGGTGTCGACGCCGACCATCACGAGCGCGCCCGGATGGAACCGATCGGTCCGTCTCACGGGAACCCGGACGGCTCCTTGGCGCGTCACCCCGCTGATCCGCTCGCTGTCGACGGTCCAGGGGCGGACGGACTGCTCGTAGTTGAAGCCGGCATCCACACCGTCGCTGCCCTGCACGTCGAACTGCACGAAGTGGATGTGAGCGTTCACCTTGGAGTGCCAGTCGTTGTCGGCGTCGTCCGCCACCTCGCTCGTGAGCGTCACGTCCACGCAGTCGACCGATGCGTTCGCCCGCAGCACCAGCGGCACGCGCTCCGCTGGATCGGCCAGCACGCCGTCACGCTGCTCGCGTCTGACGAAGAGCATCCCGGCCGGATCGACCAGGTTCTCCTCCGTGTTGAGAGAGATCGGCGCGTCGATCGCGATGATGTCGAGGTCACGAACCCTGGTCCCCGAGGGACAGACGCTTCGATCCCCGTTCTCACCGGGTCTGGGCACGGTCGGCGTGCCGCTCGCCGGATCGAGGTAGGGGGCGGGGCCGTGACCCGGAGCGAAAGGCGGCCGCCGCCCGAGATGCGGACGCAGGTGGGGATAGGCGAGCCGGCCGTCCCGCGGGTCGAAGAGAAGGGGTGGCCGTCCTGACGTGGCGGGGATGTGGCCGGGCCACGACCTCTGGTCCTCGGGCTCGCCCCGATAGAGGCCGCCTTCCAGGGACCAGTCCCAGACCGACGCGTCTCCCTCGGCGGGGGTGCCCCGCGGAGGGAGCAGTTCCTCGATGCGCCTCGCCAACTCCGGAGGAAGCTCGTCTGAGGTGACCGCGGGTCGCATGGTGCCCGGGCGGTCGGGCAGCTCCGGCAGCGGGGGCATCCGGTCCGTCGACGCGTCGCCGTCCTGCAGCGTGTTGTAGACGCGCCAGATCCCCCACATCCCCGAGATGTAGTGATGCGCGACATGACAGTGGTACAGGAAGTCTCCGACGCTCTGCTGGCACCCGCCGGCCCCGCACTCGGGCTCGACGTCGAAGGCCTCGGATGGCCCGATCGACTGCGAGTCGGTCCGCTCGGTCACCGCCGGGAGAAGCGGTGGGTTCTTCTCAAGATGGGTGATGGCTGGGCTCTCGTCCAGGCCCGGCTGTCGCGGCCAGCGGATCGAGCCGCCGTGGACGTGATGGACGTGGAAGACCTCCGACCCGGCGTGGACCACCCGCTGCTTGACGGGTTCGCCGACGTAGGTACGCATGACGGGAGTCGCGGGGTCACCGAAAGCATAGGAGCTGTACGCGATCGACTCGTCGGCGGGGAGACCCTCCTCCACCTGGAGCTGCAGTCGGTGCATGAAGGGCTCGCTCCGGTAGTTGAGCGCACGTCCCGACGGCTTGTAGGAGCCCGTGTGCGGATCCACCAACGGGAGCAGTGAGCCGTCCGCCCCCGATGCGACCTCGGCCTCCGTCCCGATCTCGTGGTAGTAGCTGACGAACTCGCGGAAGGCCGGACCGTCCGGAGGGGTCACGATCGCCGCCCACGCGGTCGTCTCCTCTCCCGTGAGGGCATCGGTCCAGGTGGAGCCCGCCGGCTCGACGATCACGGCACCGAACAGGCCGTGCGCGGTCTGACGCCGGGTGTCGCCGTGGCTGTGGACGTGGTGGGTGCCCTCGGGCTCGTCTGCAGGGACCGCCCACTCGTAGGTGACCGTCTGCCCCGGCCGGGCGACCGCGGAGGGCTCCGTCGCGATCGCCGGACGGCCGGACTCGGCCACCAGGAGCTGAGAGCCGTGGACGTGGAACGTGGCCGGCTCCTCTCCCGGGAGATCGTTGCGCAGGTGGATCCGCAGGCATTCGCCCGGGAGAACCCGGAGGGTCAGGGGCTGGATCGCGTCGCCCTGGAGACCGATGGAGACGGCCGCCTCGGATCCCGTCGTTCGAGCCCGCTGGTTCGCCTCCTCCTCTTCGCGAACCGCCCTCAGATCCTCCTCGAGGACGTACATGCGCCCCTCCGGGTCGTGATCCAGGTAGCGGTTGAGGGTGATCTCCACCGCGATCGCCGCGACGTCGTAGTCACGGGTCGGTGCTGCATCCGCGCAGCGCCCTCCCGGCTCCACCGACTCGCCTTCTTGCGCGACGAGCGTGAGACCCTCCCCGTGCTCGTGTGCTCCCATGGGCCCTTTCCCGTGAGCGTGTCGATCGCCGGCTCCACGGCCGGGATCCGTCTGCGCGGCCCGGCCTTTGACGCGAAGCGGCTCTCCGGGGGAGGCGTTCGAGGTTGCGGAGGCCAGGGCCAGGGCGGTGAGGAGGACCGCCACGAGCTCCGCCGACGCTCGCACGATCGGGTGCGAGGTGGCGCGTCTTAGCCGATCCGGCAGTGGCTGGGGAGGTTCGGAGGCAGGCCGAGCTTCACCCACTCACCTTGACCCTTCCTTCCATGTCGAAGTGCACCAGGCATTGGTATGAATACGTGCCTGGGGTGTCGAAGGTCACGCTGAACTGCCCCGGTGGCTGGAAGCCCTCGAGGAGTCCCGAATTGAGGAAGCCGGTCCCATCCCACCCGGCGAAGTCGCCCTGTTCCTCAGCCCCTTCCTCGTTCTCCTGCACGCTTCCGTCGTCGGCGCGCTCGTAGAAGGGCGAGGCGCTCTCGGGGGCGTTGAAGGCGATGGTGTGGATGTGTCGAACGTTCCACGTCACCGTGCCTCCGACTGGGATCTCGACCTCCTCCGGGAAGAACATGTTGGCCCAGACGGAGGCGCTCAGTCCGCCGAAGATCGCCGCATCGACCTCACCCTCCGAGACGGATGGTGGAGCCTCCACGCGGGACCTGATGGCCTCCGCTTCTCGCTGCATCTCCTCATCGGCTCGGGCGATCACGTCAGCGGGGTCATCGGCGGGCTCACCCGGCCCCACGACCTGGATCTGTCCTCTCATGGGGATCGGGTGCGCCAGACAGACGAACGGGTAGCTGCCGGGCGCGATGCTCTCGGCAAGCTGGAGGGTGAACTCCTCGTCCCCGAGCAGACCCCCGCTGTTGTACCAGGACTGCTTCCCGTCGAAGGGCACCCGCTCCTGCTGATCGGAGGAGCAGCCCTCCGACGCCGGGATGCCTTCGGTGAGAAAGCACGGCATGGCGGCCTTCAGGAGCGGGGGCCCTCCGAATCCGCCACTGAAGAAGTTGCCTCCGGGGAGGGACTCACTCGTCGGAGCATCCGTCCCCAGGGTGACCGTGTGGGGCTCCCCGTTCTCCGGGCGCTGGAAGACGATGGTGTCGCCCGGATGCACGGTAAGCATCCGGGGGAAGAACTTGTGGAAGCTGCCGGTGAAATCATCCGCCGTTCCATCGACGCCTACGGAGTACGTGGTCCGTTCCACGTTCGGCTCCGGCGCCGTCTCCGCGGGATCCACTCCTCCACAGGCCGCCGTGATGAGCACAAGCACGGCGAGGCCTCCTCCCAAGCGGCTCTGGCGAAGACTCGGGTGCCACGTCGATGTGGCGAATGCTGACCATTTCATGGCGATCTCCCCGTGGTGAACGTCGAGAGTCTTAGTCGCAGACGCTGACGATCACCCCCACGATGAGCAGCCCGACAAGAGAGATCGGTGCGTTGACCCAGAACCAGGCGACCGGGATCCTCCGGTGATGCAGCCATCACCGGAACTCGATCCGAAGAGCGTGGATCTCAGGAAAGACCTGCGCGATATGCAGGTCGAAGCGGCGTCCGTCCTCCAGCCGCCCGTGGGCGTTCAGGGTCAGCTTAGGGGTGGCATGTCCGCCGCCGCCCAGCTCGGGCGGGAGGGGATGCGGATGAATCGCCTCGTTGAATCGATCGGCGTGGCCGACCACCAGTCCCTCCAGGCTCGCCAGCTCGCCGATCGTCAGGACACCGTCCTGGACCGCCTGGCTGACGGCATCCACGGGAGCGAACCAGACTGGGACCCCGGTGCCGGTGATGGTCGCAGCCTTCGGAGAGCCGTTGAATGCCTCGCCGTGCCAGAGATGGAATCCGCTGACTGTGTGCGGGCAGGCGAACGCCCCCGGAACGTCGAATTGCAGCAGCAGGTTGAAGTCCTCGCGCACGCACCCGGGATCTCGGTAGAAAACGACCGCGGCCCACTCGCCGTCCTGATAGAAGAGCGGCGGGGCGGCCCCGCCCAGCCGCGCGTAGAACGGGAGGCCAGGGTCCTCGGCCGAGGGCCACGTCGTGCGAACCAGGCCGTCGGCTGCCAGAGCGGACGGTGCCAGCAAAGTCATGACGATGATCGGGACCAGAGCCAGGATGGCGATAGGTCCCGCGATGGGTCGATGCTCCCTTTGAGGCTGCGTTTGCATAGCATCCTCCCTCCCTAGCGTCTCGCCGAGTTACGGGGACGGTGTTCGCCTCACGGTGGGCACTTCCCGTTTGCCGAAGACGTTCGTGGGCTGCCTGATCCTCAATCCCAGACGCTGACGATCACCCCCACGATGAGGAGCCCCAGGACGGAGAACGGTGCGTTGATCCAGAACCAGGCGGCCGGATGAGGCTTCCGCTCGAACATGGCGGTCACTGCGACGAGCACCATCATGTACCCGATGCCAACGGCGACCCCAAGTACGAGGCCGTCGACCAACGTCTCCGAGCCCGTCTCACGGGCGATCCACGCGGTCGCCAACGCGGCGAGGAAGTAGAGGATGAGCGAAGCCCCAAGGTAGATGGGGGAAGGTGGTCGCTCGGGCATGTCCCATCCTGAGGCTCGGAATGAGGCCCGGCCCAGCACCGGTGGCGCGTACCAGATCGCGCCCAAGAGCGCCCAGGCCACCGTGGCGACCAGCACCGCCAGGTAATTCACATCGCCAAGGGTCTCGAACGACATCTACATCTCCTTCCGCCCGATCGACCTCGTGCTAACCGAAGAGGGCCTCGACGAGGCACGCCTCGAGGCTCTCCATCCCCACGTCATCGCAGCCACTCGCTCCCGGCCCGGCGAAGTGTGCGTGACCTCCGACCGTGTTCTGGAA
>DASUTZ010000141.1:0-5549 GCA_036374295.1 Actinomycetota bacterium | reverse complement strand
AGGAAGACATCCGGGAGAAGTGGAGTGGCAAGCTCACCGCCCCTTCCAGCACGTGACCTGATCGACCGCCTGCGGGCTCAGCTCGGGGACGACCTCACGGAGTCCTCGGACCAGCACGGGCAGGCGGCGATCGGCGTGCCGCCCGCTCGCTACCGCGAGACGATCGAGTGGCTGCGGGACGACGACGAGCTCGCCTTCGACTTCTTCGACTTCCTCACGGCGGTGGACCGGGGGGACGAGGGATTCGACGTGGTCGTCCAGCTCTGGTCGACGTCGCGCCGCCACCAGGCGCGGGTGAAGGTGCGCCTGCCCCGCGAGGACCCCCGCCTCCCCAGCATCCACGACCTCTTCCGGGGGGCCGACTGGTACGAGCGCGAGACCTGGGAGCTCTTCGGGATCGACTTCGAGGGACACCCCGGGCTGGTCAAGCTGGTGCTGCCGGAGGAGTTCGAGGGCCACCCCGGGAGGAAGGACTTCCCCCTCGCCACGCGGATCGCCAAGCCCTGGCCCGGGGACGAGCAGATCGGGGAGGCCGAGGAGTGAGCTTCTTCGACCAGCTCTTCGCCAACGTGTGGGTGGTGCTCGCCCTCAAGGTCGTCGTGGTCATGGTCTTCTTCCTGACCGCCCCGATGGCGATCGGCTACACGGAGCACAAGGTCCTGGCCCACATGCAGCACCGTCTGGGGCCGATGGAGGCCGGGCGGTTCCACGGGTGGGCCCAGCTGATCGCCGACGGAGTGAAGTTCATCCAGAAGGAGGACGTCGTCCCCTCCGCGGCGGACCGCTGGGTGTTCTCGCTGGCCCCGGCCGTGTTCATGATCCCGGTGGTCCTCGTGTTCGCCGTGATCCCCTTCGGGCCGGACGTGTGGGCCGAGAACCTCGACGTCGGCCTCTTCTTCGTGATGGCGATCTCCGCCATCTCCGTGATCGGGGTCCTGATGGCGGGCTGGTCCTCGGCCAACAAGTTCTCGCTGATCGGGGCCCTGCGGGCCGCGGCCCAGCTGATCGCTTACGAGTTGCCCCTGATCCTGGCGGCGGTGGCGGTGGCGATGCTGGCGGGGACCCTCTCGCTCGTGGGGATCGTGGAGGCGCAGCGCAGCTTCTGGTACGTGCTCGTCCAGCCGATGGGACTCCTCATCTTCCTGATCGCCTCGATCGCGGAGCTGACCCGACCGCCCTTCGACATGCCGATCGCGGACTCCGAGATCATCTTCGGGGCCTACACGGAGTACACGGGGATGAAGTTCGCCTTCTTCCTGCTGGCCGAGTACGCGGGGATCGTGGCGCTGTCGGCGGTGGCCTCGGTGCTGTACCTGGGCGGCTACCTCGGGCCGATCCTCCCCGCGCCGATCTGGATGCTGCTGAAGATCGGGGGGCTCTCCTTCTTCATCATCTGGCTCCGGGCCACGTACCCGCGGCTCCGCGAGGACCAGCTCCAGCGCTTCTCCTGGATCGTGCTGATCCCTCTGGCCCTGGTGAACATCCTGGTGACGGCGATCGTGAAGGTGGTGGTCTGAGGTGGCCGTGGACGTCCGCGAAGGCGAGGCGCGGGTGAGCCCCGCGCCCGCTCCGCCCGACGACGCCAGGCACGTCGACGTCGCCGGCGAGCGGTACCGGCGCCGCAATCCGATCGGGGCCTGGCTGCTGGCCCTCGTCACGCTCGGCCTCTACTGGGTCGTCTGGCAGTACAAGGTGAACGACGAGGCGCGGCGGTACCTGGGGGACCGGAGGATCGCCCCCGCGCTCTCAGCCCTGGCCGTGATGATCGGACTGGCCGCGCCCGTGCCCCTGATCGTCATGCTCGTCCTCGCCCTGACCGGGACCGACGTGAGCTTGCTGATGTGGCTGCTCGGGGTGGGGGCCCTGCTCATCATCCCCATCCCGCTGATCGCCTCGGTCTTCCGCACGGGCGAGCGCATCACCCTGATGCAGGAGCGCGCGGGGCTCGAGCCGAGCGTCTCCCCACTCCTGGGGGTGGCCGTCTCGCCGGCCATGCTCCACATCCCGCTCTACCAGTCCGAGCTCAACCGGATCTGGGGGGAGCCCCGCTCGCTGCCGGGCGTCGGGCTCATCAAGGGCCTCTTCGTGACCCTGAAGCACCTCCTCCAGCCCTCGATCACCCAGCAGTACCCCCGGGAGAAGCCCGAGCTCCCGGCCCGGACCCGCGGCGTGATCGCGCTCAAGCCCGAGAACTGCACGGTCTGCTGGAAGTGCTCCAAGGAGTGCCCGGACTGGTGCATCTACATCGAGTCGCACAAGGAGACGCACGAGCCGGCGTCGGGCGGCCGGGCCCGCTCGCAGAAGGTCCTGGACCGGTTCGCCATCGACTTCGCGCTCTGTATGTACTGCGGGATCTGCGTCGAGGTGTGCCCGTTCGACGCGCTCTTCTGGAGTCCCGAGTTCGAGTACGCGGAGTACGACGTCCTCGAGCTGCTGCACGAGAAGGACCGGCTGCGGGACTGGACCTACAAGGTGAAGCCGCCGCCCGAGCTCGAGTGGGGGGCCGAGCCCGAGCCCCCGGAGGGCGAGGAGGACGTGGCGCCGACGTCGGTGACCCCGACCGTGCAGCCCGGGGAGGCCGCGCCCGGGCAGACGGCCGAGGCCGCCCCGCAGGAGCATGCCGCCCCCCCCGAGGCCCCGCAGGCGCCGGAGGCCCCGCCCGAGCAGGCGGCCCCCGCGGCCCGCGAGGAGGTCGAGCCCGACCAGGCCACGTACGACCGAGTCCTCCAGGAGCAGCTCGACGCCGGCGTTAACCCCCGGGTGGCCGAGGGGCGGGCCAAGGCGGCGGCGATCCGCGCCGCCAGGCAGGGGGGCGGCGGATGACCTGGCAGGAGTGGGCCTTCGCCGTCCTGGGCCTCGTGGGCCTAGGCGCCGCCCTCCGGCTCGTCACCTCGAAGAACGTGGTGCACGCGGCCCTCTACCTCGTCGTGTCGCTCCTCATGGTGGGGGCGATCTACCTCCTCCTGGGCGCGGAGTTCATCGGGTGGGTCCAGATCCTGATCTACGTGGGCGCCATCGTGGTGCTCCTGCTGTTCGGGCTGATGCTCACCCGCGCGCCGATCGGGCGGGAGGCGCTCGACAACCAGCAGCGGGGGCTGGCGGCGATCGTGGCGTCGGGGATCCTCTTCGGCCTCACCTTCCTCGTGCAGGACGCGTTCGACGGGCAGGAGATCGAGGTCCAGCCCACGAGGATCGCTGACGCGGGGGAGCGGCTCTTCACGGACTTTGTCCTCCCGTTCGAGGTCGTCTCCTTCCTCCTGCTGGCCGCGCTGATCGGGGCGATCGCGCTGGCCCGGAAGGAGGACGCGGAATGATCCGGCTTCCGCTCGTCCTCTTCTTCTCGGCCGGCCTCTTCTCGGTGGGGGTCTACGGCGTGCTGGCCCGGCGCAACGCCGTCCTCGTGCTGATGTCGATCGAGCTGATGCTGAACGCCGTGAACGTCAACCTCGTGGCGTTCTCTCAGCTCCTCCAGGACACGATGATGACCGGCCAGATCTTCGCGCTCTTCGTGATCACGGTGGCCGCCGCCGAGGTGGGGATCGGCCTGGCGATCGTGATCCTGATCTTCCGCAACCGCGAGACGATCAACGTGGACGAGATCACCCTCCTGCGATGGTGAGTCGATGATTGAGCAGGCGTGGCTGATCCCGGTCATCCCCCTGACCGCCTTCTTCCTCATCGCCTTCTTCGGGAAGCGGACCCCGGGACAGGGCGCGGGGCTTGGGATCCTCGCGGTGGGGGTCTCCTGGGTACTCTCGCTGATCGTGGCCTTCCAGCAGATCGGGGGGGAGGAGGCCGTGGAGCGTTCCTGGCCCTGGCTCGAGATCGGGTCGTTCCGGTTCGAGATCGGGACCTACGTGGACGGCCTCGCCGCGATGATGCTGACCGTCGTCACGACGGTCTCGCTGCTCGTCCACGTGTACTCGCTGGGCTACATGCGGGGCGATCGACGCTTCACCTGGTTCTACGCGGTGCTGTCCCTGTTCACGGGATCGATGCTCAACCTCGTCCTGGCGAACAACCTCTGGCAGCTGCTGATCGGCTGGGAGCTCGTCGGCATCTGCTCCTACCTCCTCATCGGCCACTGGTGGGAGGAGAAGGAGAACTCGAGCGCCGCGATCAAAGCCTTCATCACCACGAAGACGGGTGACGTGCCGTTCCAGTTCGGGATCTTCGCCCTCGTGATCGGGGCCGGGACGGCGAACATCCAGCAGGTCACCGAGGCGGTCGAGGGCGGGGAGCTCTCCTCCGTATTGATCCTCGCGGCGGCGCTGCTGCTGTTCGGAGGCGCGATCGGGAAGTCGGCGCAGTTCCCGCTCCACGTCTGGCTTCCGGACGCGATGGCGGGCCCCACGCCGGTGTCGGCCCTGATCCACGCCGCGACGATGGTGGTGGCCGGGATCTACCTCGTGGGGCGGATGTTCCTCGTCTTCGAGGCCGCGGCACCCGAGGCCCTCACCGTCGTGGCGGTGATCGCGGCGATCACGATGCTGATCGCGGCGGTGCTGGCGGCGGTCCAGGACGACATCAAGCGGGTACTGGCCTACTCCACGGTATCCCAGCTTGCCTACATGATGGCGGCGCTGGGGGTGGGAGAGGCCGGCTACACGGCCGGGTTCTTCCATCTGTTCACCCACGCGTTCTTCAAGGCCCTGCTGTTCCTGGCGGCCGGCTCGATCATCCACGCCGTCCACACGAACAACATGAGCGAGATGGGAGGCCTCCGGCGTCACATGCCGTGGACGTTCTGGACGTTCGTGATCGGGGCGGTCGCGCTGGCCGGGATCCCGCCGCTGGCCGGCTTCTGGTCCAAGGACGAGATCATCACGGCCGCCTACGCCGAGGGCCAGATCGGGCTGTGGATCGTGGCCCTGGCCACGGCCGCGCTCACCGCCTTCTACATGACCCGGGCGGTCCTGCTCACCTTCTTCGGCCGGCCGCGCCACAGCGAGGATGTCCATCCCCACGAGTCCCCGCCCGTCATGGTGGGGCCGCTGGTGGTGCTTGCGGGCCTGTCGCTCGTGATCGGGTTCGTGAACGCCCCGTTCCTGGGCTGGTTCTCGGACTGGGTGTTCGTCCACGAGCCGCACCACGCCGAGTTCTCGTTCTTCAACGCCGGGCTGTCGCTCCTGATCGCGCTCGGAGCGATCGTGCTCGGCGTGGCCCTCTACGGGCGGTTCCGCGAGCGCGAGCCGCTCCGGCGGCTGGGCCCCGTGTACGCGTTCGCGGAGCGAAAGTACTTCCTGGACGACATCTACATGGGCGGGATCGTGGAGCCCGTGAAGGGCCCGATCGCCCGCGGGGTCTACTGGACCAATCAGTACATCCTCGACGGGCTGGTGAACGCGGCGGGCTGGATCGCCCGGAGGCTGGGGCGGGGGACCGAGGCCGTGGACCGGAACGTCGTTGACGGCATCGTGAACCGCGTGGGCGTCGGGACCGGCTGGACCGGTGGCCTGCTCCGCTACGTCCAGTCGGGGAACGTGCAGCGGTACGCGATCGTGCTGTTCGCCGGGGTCGCCATCCTGGCGGTGATCTTCACGAGGATC
>DASUTZ010000140.1:0-5717 GCA_036374295.1 Actinomycetota bacterium | reverse complement strand
GGTGTCGCTCGACCTCGCATCCGCCGGCCAGCACCTCCACGCCGAGGCGGGGGAGACCGCGCAGGTCGAGCTCGGGCCCCTGCAGCCGGGCGAGTACGAATGGGAGTGCTTAGGGGCGGCTCACGGCGCGGTCCTAGGCGTCGGAGCACTCCACGCCTCGCGATAGGCTGCAGCTCACTCCAGTGAGGTACACGCGGTCCTCGGCGACGTCGGGTGACCTTGGCGAATACGAGGAACTCGTCGACCTCGGTCTTCCAGCACGTCGAGGGACACCGGCACCGGTCGCGGCCACTGGTGCGGAAGGGAGGGGCCGACCTGCTGCTCCGCATGGCTTCCGGACAGCATCACCAGTTTCGTCCGCCGGCACGTTCGCCAATAGACCAGGAAGGACGAGGGCGATCCGCGCGTCGAACCGGGTCCGTCCCCGTCCACGCGGGCGAGAGGACAATACGGGGGCAGCCCGTGAAGTGGCTCGGCGGCGGCGTGATGTTCTACTTTCCGGCCCCCGGGGCCAGTGTGGTTGCCGTTCTCGAGATGGAAGGCGGTGCGCACGAGGCCCTGCCGCCCGCCCTTGTGGGGATCCATGCCGGACCCGTCGTTTTTCAGGAGGGTGTGACTACTTTGGACGGTGAACGTCGCCGCCAGGATCGCGGACTTAGGCATGCGAGGTGCAGAAGCGGGATATTCGGGGAGAGCCTCGCGCCCGGAGCGAGGGGCCAGGGTCGACCGGGCCCCAACTAGCCGGGGCTCCGTCCCTCCTCGATGCGGCGGATCCGCTGTTCTGGATCGGGATGCGACGCTAGGTAATTGGCCACGACGGCTCTCTCGGGTCGAACCAGACGCTCGAGGAAGCGGCTCGACCCGGAAGGATCGAAGCCGGCCGACATCGACAAGCGGACCCCCACCGAGTCCGCCTCATATTCCTGCTCCCGGGAATGCGCGCTCTCGAGGAGGGCGAGACTCGGTCGGCCGGCCAGACGACCGAGCAGCCCCGCTGCGGGGAGGGCTCGGACCACCCCGGCCAGCGCTGACCGTCCCACCAAGCGCTCGAGCGCGTGGCCCCGGACCACGTGGCCGATCTCGTGAGCCAGGACGAAGGCGAGCTCGTCGCGATCGCGACCGCAATCGTCGAGAAGCCCTCGGGTGACGAAGACGAAGCCCCCAGGAAGAGCGAAGGCGTTCATCCCCCCTCCCCGAAGAGGTTCGAAGCTGAACTCGCGATCTGCGTTCCTGTCTTTCGCCACCAGGGAGAAGCCGATCTCCTCGAGGAGACGGCTGTCCCGGAGGTCATCGTCGACCCCGAAGCGACTCCTCGTCCGGCCCGCCAGCTCCCGACCCACGGCGCGCTCGGCCCGGCGGGCTTCTGCCTCCGAGCCGCTTAGCGACGACCACACCCAACGACCCTTGCGGATCGCTGGCCCGGCCCTCTTCCCCAGGTTGTAGAAGAAGCTGCTCACCGGTTCCTCCGCTTCACTAGCGTGGACGAGCCGAGATACTCGGGATCATCCGGACCGTCCCAGGAACATTCTGCAACGCTGGAGCCTGCCTCGCCGCCGAATGACACGGGCGTTCGCCTAGCCGGCTGGTGATCTGGTCCGGAGAGGAATGCGTCTCGATCGTTCGTGCTGTCACGAACAGGTTCTGGGAGATCTGCTTGGGAGGACCCTCCCCGCCGGATATGACCGAGTTGGCGGAGACGGCCCAAGTTGATCGTTCCACCTAACACCGCCGCGACCGATACGCTAGCCTAGGTTCGGTTTCGATGGGGGACGCACCGCACAGCCCGAACCTGCTGGAGCGTGACGTCCAGCTCCAGGCTATCGGCGCTGCGATCGGCGCCGCCGGCCAGGGCGCAGGGCAGGCGGTCCTGTTCGAGGGCGCTGCCGGTATCGGCAAGACGAGCCTGCTAGCAGCGGCCGCGAGCCGAGGCGCACTCGAAGGGTTGCGGGTGCTGAGCGCTCGTGGAGACGAGTTGGAGCGCCACTTTCCCTGGGGGGTGGCCATACAGCTCTTCGCCGGAGCCGTTGTCGGCCCCGATCGTCAGAAGCTGATGAGCGGTGCCGCTGGTCTGACCGCACCGCTGTTTGAGGGCGGAGCCCCGGAAGTCCGGGGGCCTCCGGATCTCTTTCCGCTGGTCCATGGCCTGCACTGGCTCACGGCCAACCTCGCCGAGCGCAGCCCCCTCCTCCTGCTCCTCGACGACATCCAATGGTCCGACCCCGAGAGCCTGCGCTTCCTCCACTACCTGGTGCTGAGACTGGAGGAGTTGCCTGCATCGCTGGTGATCACCGTCCGGACGGGAGATCCGGTCGACCCCGAGAAGGAGGATCTCCTGGCCCGTCTGCGTGCCCACCCGGCGATCCTGGGTCATGGGGTGGACCCGCTCGACCCGGACTCGATCCGATCGCTCGTTCGATCCGAACTCCCGGAGGCCGACGATGCTTTCTGCGACGCGGTGGCTCGCGCCGTCGCCGGCAACCCTTTCTTCTGCCACGGACTGATCGCCGCCGCGCGTGCCGAGGAGATTGAGCCGACCCAATCCGGCGCGGCTCGCCTGCGGGAACTACGGCCGGAGGCGGTTCACGACACGATCCTCGTACGGCTCGGTCGTCTGGGTGGGGCCGCTGGCCGACTCGCGGCGGCCACCGCCGTCCTTGGGGTGCGGGCGACCCTCCCGCGTGCGGCGAGTCTGGCCGGGCTGGACGATGCCTCGGCGGCCCAGGCGGTGGACGCCCTGGCAGCCGCCGACATCCTCGAGGGCGGCTCCTCCCTCTCGTTCGTCCACCCGATCATCGCCGAGATCGTCCACGCCGACCTCACGCCCAGCCGCCTCCGCCAGAATCACCTTACGGCTGCACGCCTCCTGCTCGAGGACGGTGCCCCGGCCGAAGAGGTCGCCGCGCACCTCCTCCGCGGCGGCCCGGCGGGCGAGGAGTGGGCCGCCGCCGTCCTCGGGGAGGCCGGCGGCATCATGCTGGCGCGCGGTGCGCCCACCCGGGCCGCTGAGCTGCTGGCCCGTGCGCTGGAGGAGCCGGGAGGAAGAGACGATCCCGGGCTGCTGCTCCAGCTCGGGCGAACCGAGACGGCACTCGGGAGCCCGACCGCCGTTCAGCGACTCGAGGCAGCGGCGGCGCACGCCCGCAATCCGGTCGAGCGCGCGACCGCGCTCGGAGCGCTGGGATTCGCCCGATATATCGCCGGAGAGACCGCCGCCGCGGCAAGGACGACCCGAGAGGGCCTCGGGGAGATCGAACCCGGCCGCGGTGGGGCGCTCGAGGCGGAGCTCCTCTTGAATCTCCTGGCGGGTCGTTTCGTGCCGGAGCTGGTGGAGGAGACGACCAGGGCTTTCGAACAGCCGCGGACAGGGGAGCGAGGAGATCCGACGCCGGCGGAGATCGTGAGGCGAGCGATGCTCGCCTTTGACACGATCCTGCGCCTCGGCGCAGCACCTGCCAAGGCCGATGCTGAGTGGGCCTTCCGGCACGGATTCGAGACACGGGCTCTCTCGCCGCTCCCGCTCGCCAGCGCGATGATCGGCGTGAGCCTGCTCTTCGTTGGTCACTACCGAAAGGCCGCCCAGATCATCGAGCACGAGCTGGAGAGCGCCCGTTCCCGAGGTAACCGCCTCGACGCCGCGATCGCATACGAGGCGCGGGCGGGTCTGCGGTGGATGGTAGGAGACGTCGGCGGCATCCTGGCCGATACGGAGTCGGGCCTGGAGGTGAGCGAGGGACGTTGGGATCAGGCCTCGGTCCTGACCCGGGTCCTGCGGGTGACGGCCCTCCTGGAGAGGCGGGACGACGCGGAGGCGGCAGCGGTGCTCGATGTGCCGGAAGCACTCGAGCGGCGGCTTCCCGGCACCCTGGCCTGGGTCTGGCTTCCGTACGGGAGGGCACACATCGCCTTCGCCGCCAGCGACTGGGCCGGCGCCGCCCAGCAGGCGCTCACGGCCGGGAAACGGCTGACCGAGGTCAGCGCCTCGAGCCCCGACTACATGGCCTGGCGTTCGCTCGCTGCTCGCGCCCTTCATCGCGGCGGCGATCGCGATCGTGCTCTCCGCGTCGCCGAGGAGGAGCTCGGGTTCGCGCGCGCAAACGGCTCCGCACGGGCAATAGGGAACGCGAGCGCGACCGTCGGGCTCTTACGGGGTGGGGAGGCCGGGATCCGGATGCTGTGGGAAGCGATCGACGTGCTCGACCGCCACGGAGCCAGGCTGGCCGCGGCGAACGCCCGCGTCGATCTGGGCATCCTCCTCCGACACGGGCGGCGGGCGAAGCAGGCGCGCCGCCCGCTCGCAGAGGCCCTGGATGCGGCGCGCAGGCTCGGTTCCGTGAGGCTCGCCGACACGGCGCGCAGTGAGTTGAGCGCCGCGGGCGGCCGCCCTCGGCGGCTCGCGTTGACCGGCGTCGAGTCGCTCACCCCCGGGCAGCGGCGTGTCACCGACCTGGCAGCCGAGGGGATGTCGAATCGAGAGATCGCTGAGGCGCTGTTCGTCACGGTGCGAACCGTCGAGACCCACCTCACTGCGGCCTACGGCAAGCTCGGGATCAGCTCCCGAGAGGAGCTTCCGGCGGCCCTTCGGGGACAGCAGAACGATCCGGGGTCCCCCGGCGCCTCGGCTCCGGGGCCCGCGAACCAACGGCCCTTCGGGCCTCGATCAGAGCCACCAACTCGATCCAGCCGCTGAATTCGACCGTCTCGTCCTCGACCGTGAGGGTGCCGGAGATCGGTCCAGGGAGGCGGTCGACCGTCAGGCGCACGCTTACTTCATCGGGTGGCTCGCCCTCAGGGACTCGCCCGCCCTCCCGGTCGCTGTTCACCGGCCGATGCTACGAACGACTCCCGGCGTGGTCACCGTGGGCAGACCACGAGATTAGCGCGGCGGCGGCTCGAAAACCTCGTGGTCGTCCCACGATGACAGGGGGCTGTGGCATAGCCCTCTAATGCGTGAGTCAAGTTCGGACATTGGAGTGGAAGGGTGCACACGAGAGGAGGAGAACCGATGCGACGTCTAATTGTGATGGCTATGGCCCTGGCCTTGGCCGGGTTGATCGCGGCGCCGTCGAGCGCCGCCGTTCGTGACCCGAACGGTGCCGATGTCCCGTTCTACGCGCGTATCGAGCCAGGCGGGTTCGCCGCTTCGGATGGGGACCTGACGATGGTGTACTTCTACCGCTCGCCCGAATGCGTGCCGGCTGGCTTCAATCTTCTCGATTTCTTCGACATCCCTGGCGCGTTTTCCTGTCGGCCCCTCACGACAGAGGGGTTCACGATCTGGGAGACCGGAGTGTTCCTCGACCCCGCCCCGTTCTTCAGCAAGCTATCCGGACTCGGCGCGGTACCAGTGTGGTTCGTGGACGCCAGTGATTACGACGCCGCGATCTCGGACGGCGAACTCACCATCGGAGAACTTGAAGGCTTGAACCCTCTCAAGGGCGCCGCAAGCCAGTTCAACGAGGTCCTTCGCCCCTCCGAGGTGGAGAAGACGATTCCGATGCTGGCTGTTCGATTGGCGGGTCATCTCGATGACGGCCGGCCGTTCCGAGCCAACCATGTCCACGTCCATGTGAACGATGTTCCCTCGACAACCAATATCACCATCGGCTGACGAGGGCGGATAGCAGAAGTGAGCTCTCCGGTCTTCAACGGCGCTCCCGAGCAGGCGCAGGTCCCGCGGCTGTGGCTACGCGAAGCGAAGCGGACAAGAAAGTAGAGGA
>DASUTZ010000139.1:0-3288 GCA_036374295.1 Actinomycetota bacterium | reverse complement strand
GGGGTCAGCCGATCTTGGGGAGGATCTCCGCCTCGGAGAACCGGAAGAAGCCCTCCTGATCCGGCCCGATCTGGTGGAGGTACACGTGGTCGAACCCCGCCCGCTCGTACTCGCGGATCGCGTCCAGGAACCGCTCGGGGTCGGGCCCGCAGACGACCTGCTCCCGGATCACGTCCTCGGTCACGAGCCGGGCGGCCTGCTCGAAGTGGCGGGGGAGTGGCAGTTCCTGGCCCAGCTGGCCCGGGAGCGAGGTGTTGGGCCACCACTCGAGCGCCGTCCGGACCGCGTCCTCCTCGCTCTCGGCCCAGCACACGTGGAGCTGGCCGTAGGCCGGCTTCCCCTCGCCCCCAGCGTCGCGGAACGTCTCGACCATCTCCGGGTCCGGGGCCACGCCGATCAGGCCGTCGCCGAGGCCCCCGGCGATCCGGAGCGAGCGGGGGCCCGAGGCCGCTACGTAGATCGGGGGCCGCTCGTCGGGCAGCGTGTACACGCGGGCGTTCTCCAGGACGTAGTGCTCTCCCCGGTGGCTCGTCGTCTCCCCCTCCCACAGCAGGCGGATCACGTCGATCGCCTCCTCGAGCATGTCGAGCCGCACGGCAGCCGCCGGCCACCGATCGCCCAGCACGTGCTCGTTGAGGTTCTCGCCGCTGCCCACGCCCAGGAAGAAGCGACCGGGCAGCATGCAGGCGGCGGTGGCAGCGGCCTGGGCGATGATCGCGGGGTGGATCCGGATCGTGGGGCAGGTCACCCCGGTGCCGATCCGGAGGCGCTCGGTCGTCTGGGAGACGCCCCCCAGCACCGACCACACGAACGGGCTGTGGCCCTGGCGGTCGATCCACGGATGGTAGTGATCCGAGACGAGCGCGAACGAGAACCCCGTCTCCTCGGCCCTCCGGGCGAACGCCACCAGGTCCTGGGGACCGAACTCCTCGCTGGAGAGCGTGTAGCCGATCTGGAGCATGCCGTGTGGGTACCCGCGGCCGGGAGGTTCCATGCGACGGGGTGGCGGATCGGCCCTCCTGCGGGAATCATGGGGGCGTGGAGGTCACCACCGCGATGCTCGCCGACGCCGCCACCGTGGAGAACGGCAAGCTCTACGTCCACGGCGGCGCCTGGAGCGTGATCAACGTCCGGGAGCTGCCGGTCACCCACCCCAGCATGGCCCTGGCCCTCGTATTCCGCGTCGAGTACACGGAGGCGCTTGAGGACCACCCCATCGTGATCGAGCTTCTGGACGAGGACGATCAGCCGGTCGGTCCGCGGATCGACGGGATCATCCACGTCGGCCACCCGCCCAGGATGCCGCCGGGCACCCCCTCGTTCGTCCCTCAGGCGATCCGCTTCAACAACATCCGCCTCGAGCGCGAGGGCGGGTACCGGTTCCGCGTCACGGTCCGGGACGACGAGGTGGCGTCGGTGCAGTTCCGGGTCCTGAGGACCCGGGGTCAGTAGCGGAGGAGGGCGGCGATCGGCGCGTCGCCCGGGACGTCGCCCGGATCCACCGCGTAGACCGTCCCCCCCGAGAGCAGCGCGTCGGCTGCGGCCCGGTCGAGCAGGTCTTCGTCGCCGGGCTTCGGCTGGTCCCGCACCTCGACCGACGCAGTCTCCTCGTCGAAGGAGCCCCACCGCTGGACCCCGAGCCCGACCCACAGCACCTCGACGCGCCCGTGGGCGGCCGCGGGCACCACCTCGTGCACGCCGCTCACCGCGAGCCCGGTCCCGGCCTGCTCCTCGAACCGCCCGACCGCCTCCTCGACCCGCCGGCGGTGCCGGGCCTCCACGAGCGGCCGAGCCTGCGCGTGCAGCTCCTGGTTGGAGAGCTCGTCGGGGTTCCCCTGGACGATCTCCGGGAGGATGTCGGGGTACTGGCTGACGGTTCGGTACGTGTCCAGCAGGAAGCGGACGCCGGCCAGCACGAGCGGCGAGCGCTCGCCCTCGATCGCCGACCGGAGCCCCTCGTCGATCGCCCGCATGTATTTCCGGACGTACTCCTCGTCGGTCCGGTCGCCGTGGCCGTGGAAGATCGCCGACTGCCGGCCGCCGCTCGAGAACCCCGTGCCCACGTGGTAGTTCAGGAAGCGCATCTCGCGGTGGACGGCCGCCTCGCGCAGGGACTCGGGGACGTCCTCCAGCTCGACCTCCTCGACCACCTGGCGGGTGGCCTGGAGGAGCCGGATCTCCTTCTGGCTCACCGCGAGGATCA
This sequence comes from Actinomycetota bacterium, assembly GCA_036374295.1. Taxonomy (GTDB): domain Bacteria; phylum Actinomycetota; class UBA4738; order UBA4738; family CALAEC01; genus DASUTW01. Next base: position 1,085 of record DASUTZ010000139.1, on the reverse strand, counting down.
GGAAGCGGGCGTCGCCGGAGAGCAGGGGGATCAGGGGCTTGATGTGGTAGCGGTCTCCGGTCACCAGGAGCTCCTCGAACGCCACGGGCAGGCGGAGGACGAGGCCGTGGTCCTTCGACAGGAAGAGCGCCAGGCCGTCGCCCTGGTGTCTCCAGAAGTCCTCGTCCTCGAGGAGGTCACCGGCGGGGTCGAGGATCTCCCCGGCCTCCGGACGGCGCAGCCCGTCGGACAGCAGTCGCTCCTCGGCCCGGCCCAGGAGGTTCTTCAGGCGGATCGGGTCCTGCCGAACCTCCGGGCCGGCCCGGTGGCTGGGCATGTAGATGGACACGGAGGGCCCCGAGGGCGCCTCGACGAGGGTTCGGAGGTCTCGCGGGCGGAGCAGGTCCATGTCGGGCAGGGTACCCCGGGTCGGTGACGGCCACGCGCTCAGAGCTGAGGGAGCCCCGACGCCGAGTTGCGGACGTAGCCGGCGAGCACCTGCAGCAGCTTCAGCGCCACGGTCGGATATTCGCGGACCACCCGGGTGAAGGCCCACTGGGTGAGGCCGAAGAGCCGCACCGGGCTCGTGGCCTCGACGCTCGCGGTCCGGGGGCCGCCGTCGAGGAGGGCCACCTCGCCGAAGGTGTCGCCCTTGATGAGGACGCCGGCGGGCCTGCCGGCGATCGAGACCGCGGCGTCGCCCTCCAAGATGAGGAAGAAGCCGACCCCGGCCTCACCCTCCTGGGCCAGGGTGGCGCCCTCCGGCCGGCGGACCTCCTTGCCGGCTCGGGCGATCGCCAGCAGCTCGCGCTTGGAGAGCTCCGAGAACAGGCTGGTCCGCCCGAGAAGGTCGGCCGCCTCCCGCTCCATCGCCGTCGTCCTCGCCATCACGCGCCTCCCGCGGTCGTTCGGGATTCTACGCCGCCCCGGGCTACCGGAGGAAGAGGGGGACCGAGTCCATGAGCCTATCCGCCCAGATCGCGATCAGGTAGCCGAGGATCAGGAGCCCGCCGGTGAGGGCGTGGAGCTGGATGTTCACGCCCATCACGCCCATCAGCGTGTAGGGCGAGTCGTAGTGCTCCCACAGCCCGCGGGCCACCTTCACC
>DASUTZ010000138.1:0-3081 GCA_036374295.1 Actinomycetota bacterium | reverse complement strand
CGGATCAGCTTCCGCAGGCCGGGCTCCTCGACCCCGAACTCACGGAGGAGGGCTGCGCCTTCTTCGGGGTCCATGGCGGAGACCTCCGCCTCGATCGCTGCATAGACCGCGACGGTTCCCTCAGGGAGAGCCTCGGGCAGGCCGGCCCCTTCCTGCAGGTTGGCCACCACGATCCAGGGCTTCAGCGTGAGGAACCCGTATCCACGCATCGCCTTCAGGTCGTCGTCCGACCATCCCCCCTCGCGAAGCGGACGCTCTGCCTCGAGGAGGTCGCGGGCCCGCGAGAGACGGTCGAGGTCGGCGAGCGCCTCCTCGGCCCTCCCCTTGGCCCTGCGTTCCGCCCGCTCCAGGCCGCGTTCGGCGTTCGCCAGATCGGCCAGCAGCAGCTCGGCGCGGATCGTCCCGAGGTCGGCCGCGGGGTCCGCCGCGGGGTGGAAGGCCGCAAGCACGATGGCGAGAGCGTCGGCCTCGCGCAGCGTGGCGATCGCTTGGGACGAGAGCCCGCCGGGGACGTCGACGAATCGCACCTGAGCCGGGACGATCCGCGCCGAGCCCTCGATCTCTGCCAGGATCTCCAGCCGAGGGTCCGGCACCGGGACGACGGCCTGGTTCGAGCGCCCGCCTGCGGCCCCCGTATGGGTCAGCGCGGTGAACAGTGTGGACTTCCCGACGCCGGGAAGTCCGGTCAGACCGATGTCCCTCATCGGTCGCCTACGCTACCAAGGGTGCGTGACCCGGGCGGTGACGCCGGGTAGGTTCGGCTCGTGCGAGAAGAGACATTGGCCTGCGAGTCGGAGTCGAAGCGCCTCCCGTGCCCCCTGTGCGGTGAGGCGATGGAGCCCGAGCACGCCCACTACCGGTGTCCGGCCTGTCGATACATCGAGCCCTGCTGCGGCTGGTGAGTCACGACGCCCCGGACGTGTGCCCGCATTCGCGGCAGATCACCTCACCGAGGGTGATGGACAGGCGCGTGCTTCCGCAGGCGGCACACGCGTCGAGGCTCCGGGGCCAGTCGGGCCGCTCACCCTGGCACCGCGGGCAGATGAGCACGAGCCGCCCGCCCGCCACACCCCTCGCCCACGGTCGCTCCCGCTTGTCGGGGTCGTAGGTAGCCCGGCCGCACACCACACACGAGGCCTCCATGCCCACACGATAGGGGGCTAGCATGGATGGCGTGGACACGATGGCGGGAACGACGCTGGTCCGTGGGGACGTGCTGCCCGGCACGCCCCTGATCGACGCCGCCACCGGCGCAGAGGTCCGCATCTGGGACTTCCGCGGCAGGACGGCGCTGGTCCTCTGCTTCCTCCATCCGGCCTGCGAGGCGTGCGAGCGTTTCGCGGCCGGGCTCGCGGAGATGGAGAGCGAGTTCCGGCTGACGGGCGCACGCGCGTTCGCCGTGCTCCGTGAACCCTCGCCCTCGGCGCTCCCGGTCCTCGTGGATGGACACGGCGAGGCGAGCCGGCGGCTCCTCGGGCCGGAGGGCGAGCTCCCGACGATCGTCGTGACCGACCGGTACGCGGCGGCGTGGGAGTCCTACCCCGTCCTGGGGCACGACTTCCCGCCAGTATCGGAGATCGTGGGGGACCTCTGGCACCTCGCCACGATATGCGAGGAGTGCGGCATCGTCGCTTGGCAGTGACTCAGCGCATCCCCGCAGCCCTGAAGAGCGCCGAGAGGCCGACCGGCTCGAGGTTCCTCGCCCGCAGGCCGTCCACGATGGGGCCCACGGCGGCGGCCGTCTGATCTCCCGTGTGCAGCAGGATGATGCTGCCCGGTCGCGCCGCCGACAGCACCCGAAGCCTGATCTCGGCTGCGCCGGGGCTCCGCCAGTCCTGGGGATTGACGTCCCACAGCACGACGCGAGGCGCCGCGGCCGCGGCCGCTCCTTCCACGACCGCCGCGTTCCAGGCGCCGTAGGGTGGGCGGAGGTAGGGGGCCGAGGTGCGCCGGGCGACCTGCCACCAGGCCCGGCGGTCGGCCCGCACCCGCGCGGAGGTGAAGGAGGAGTCGTGCCCCGTCAGGATCGCGTGGTCCAGCGCGTGGGACCCGGGCGTGTGCCCGTCGCGAACCGTGCGTCGGGCCAGAGCAGGGTTCCCCCGGACGGCGCCTCCTCCGCAGAAGAACGCGGCCTCGACGTGCTTGGCACGGAGGGTCGAGAGGATGCTGGCCCAAGCTCCGGGGTTCCCGCAGTCGTCGAACGTCAGGGCCACGCGCCGCCCGGTCCCCTCGAGGCGTCGGTACACGCGGCCCGCCACGTTGCGGTGAACCCGCCAGGGCACCCACCGACGCGGGGATACGTTGCCGGCGTCGTCCCACAGGCGGACGCCCAGCCGGTAGTTGCCCGGGTAGAGCCTCTTCCCGCTCCGATAGCGGGCCCTCCAGCGCACGCGCGTCGAGCCGCTGGGCCTCTCCGCCCCCTGCTTCCCGATCGCCCCGAGGGAATCCTCGATGCGGAGCTCCGCGCGGAGCCTGGGGGCGCGATCCCGCCCCACGAACCGGATCACGAGCCGCCGGTGGGTTGTGAGGGGATCGGGCCGAACGCGGAGGCGGCGTAGGCGGGGCGGCTGTCTGTCGAGGACGAGCTGCGCGGCGGCGGTGGCGCTCGCGTCGTCCTCCGTGGCGATGGCGGCCACGACCTCGTAGCGGCCGTCAGGGGCGCGCACGTCCCCCGCCCGTCCCCGCCACACGACCTCGACGGATCCCGGTTCGGGAAGGGGGAGCTCCGGCCACGCGCGCCACGTCTCGCCGGCAGCGTCCTGGATCGACACCGTGACCGAGCCCGGCGCCGAGCTCGTCACGGCGATCACAGCCTCGTCTCGGCGGCCGTCCCCGTTGGGGGAGAAGGGGTTCGGGAGGGCGACGACCTCGATCTCGATCGGCAGGGGATCCTCTCCGCTCGCGCGCCTGCTCGTGGAGGCCGCGGCCAGCTCGGCCGCCGACATGACGACCACGACGAGTCCAGCGACGAGCAGCGCACGACGACCCACGCCTACACGATAGAAAGAGAGGGCGGGTGCGGAGAGGGCCGTAGGACCCGCGGAGCGTGGGCAGGAGGGGGCCGCCTCGTGACAGGTGTCA
>DASUTZ010000137.1:0-11100 GCA_036374295.1 Actinomycetota bacterium | reverse complement strand
CGAGGCGTGCAGAACTTCGTGGAGTCGATCGTGCAGTTCATCCGCGAGGAGATCGCGCTGCAGGTGATCGGTCGCGAGGGCCTGACGTGGGTCCCGTTCCTGACGGCGCTCTTCGTCTTCATCCTCATCGGCAACATCTTCGAGGTCATCCCCCTGATCCAGTTCCCCGTGAACTCCCGGATGGCGATCCCTTTCCTCCTGGCGATCACGGTCTGGGTCCTGTTCATCGTCACCGGCATCCGGCTGCACGGGCTCTCGTACTTCAAGGGCGTGCTCTTCCCCCCGGGGGTCCCCTGGCCCATCTACATCCTGCTGACCCCGATCGAGCTGATCTCGACGTTCATCGTCCGGCCCATCACGCTGTCGGTCCGTCTCCTCGCCAACATGGTGGCGGGGCACATGATCCTCACCGTGTTCTTCCTGGGGACCGTCTACCTGATGCTGAGCCTCCCACTGGGCCCGCTCGTGGGGGTCCCGGCCTTCGCGCTGTCCGTGGCACTCGTGGCGTTCGAGATGCTGGTGTCTGTCCTGCAGGCATACATCTTCACGATCCTGACCGCCGTGTACATCGGCGGCGCTATCCACCCGGAGCACTGAGAGGAGAGCAGCTATGGGAGATCTCGCTGGCCTGATCGCACAGGTGTCCGGCGACGTGGGCGTCCTGGGCCGGGGCCTCGTCTACGGCCTCGCCGCCATCGGCCCCGGCATCGGCATCGGGTTCCTCGTCGGGAAGACCGTCGAGGCGATGGCGAGGCAGCCCGAGGCCGCGGGCATGGTGCGGACGGTCATGTTCCTCGGCATCGCCTTCGTCGAGGCGCTGGCCCTGTTCGGCCTCATGCTGGCCTTCATCATCTGAGGTGGCCAGGATGAACATCACGCTGGTCGGGCTGCCCTACACCTCGGCTCAGGAGCAGGAGCCGGTCACCGAGGAGCCGGCGGAGGAGGAGGAGCACAACCCGATCCTCCCCGAGGTCGACGAGATCATCGTCGGCGCGCTGGCCTTCCTCATCGTCTTCGTCGTCCTGTGGAGGTTCGCCATCCCGCGCCTGAACCAGGCCATGACCGGCCGTACCGAGAAGATCCAGGGCGACCTGGAGAAGGCCGAGACCGAGCGACGCGAGGCCGAGGAGCTCCTCAGGCGGTACGAGGAGCAGCTCCAGGACGCCCGGAGCGAGTCCGGCCGCATCATCGAGGAGGCCCGGAAGACGGCCGAGCAGCTGCGGCGGGACGTGCTGGAGCGGGCCGAGGAAGAGTCCCGCCAGATCGTGGCCAGAGCTCAGGAGGAGATCCGAGCCGAGCGCGACCGAGCCTTCGAGCAGCTCCGGTCCCAGGTCGGGGAGCTCTCGGTCGAGCTGGCCTCCCGCGTCGTGGGCGCCGAGCTCGACCCCGAGCGTCAGCGCCGTCTCGTGGACGACTACATCGACGAGGTGTCCGGCATGTCGAACGGGGACGGAGGCTAGGTGACGCGCGAGGCTGAGGTCCGGGCCTACGCGGAAGCCATCCTCGTGATGGCCGAGGCCGAGGGCGTCCTGGAGGAGGTCGAGGACGAGCTCTTCCGGTTCACGCGCGCCGTGGAGCAGCAGACCGGGCTGCGCGAGGCGCTGACCGACCCGGCCCTGCCGTCCGACCGCAAGCGGGCCGTGATCCGGGACCTCCTCGGAGGTAAGGCCAGCGACGCCACGGTGAACCTCCTCGAGCTGATCGTGGAGCAGGGTCGGGCCCGCGAGCTGACGGCGATCGCCGAGCGGCTCGTGGCGCTGGCCGCCGAGCGCCGCCGGCGCGCCGTGGCCGAGGTCCGGACCGCGGTGCCCCTGGCCGAGGAGCAGCGCAGTCGGCTGGCCGAGGCGCTGGGACGGGCCACCGGCCGAGCGGTGGAGGTCCGCGTCATCGTGGACCCCTCGGTGATCGGCGGCGTCTACGCCCGCGTGGGCGACCAGGTGTTCGACGGAACCGTCCGGCGCCGCCTCGAGCTGGCGCGCGAGCGGCTGAGCGAGGTGTGAGGACATGGCGGAGCTGACCATCAGGCCCGACGAGATCGCGGAGGCGCTGCGCAGGCACGTCGAGAGCTTCGAGCCGTCCGTGCGCGAGGAGGAGGTGGGCCGCGTCGTCGAGACCGGGGATGGGATCGCCCGCGTGCGGGGCCTCCCCGGTGCCCTCGCCAACGAGCTCCTCGAGTTCCGGGGAGACGTCTTCGGGGTGGCGTTCAACCTCGAGGAGGACGAGATCGGCGTGGTCGTGTTCGGCGAGGCCGAGGCGATCGAGGAGGGAGACCCCGTCAAGCGGACCGGCCGCATCCTCTCCGTGCCGGTGGGAGACGGCCTCCTGGGACGTGTGGTGGACCCACTGGGCGTGCCGCTGGACGGGAAGGGGCCCGTTCAGGCGGAGGCCGATCGCGCGCTGGAGCTCCAGGCCCCCTCGGTCGTGATGCGCCAGCCGGTGAACGAGCCGCTCCAGACCGGGATCAAGGCGATCGACGGCATGACCCCGATCGGCCGCGGACAACGCGAGCTGATCATTGGCGACCGTCAGACGGGGAAGACGGCGATCGCGATCGACACGATCATCCAGCAGCGAGAGAACTGGGCCAGCGGCGACCCGGCGCTCCAGGTGAAGTGCGTGTACGTCGCCATCGGACAGAAGGCCTCCACCGTGTCAGAGGTGGTGGCGGCCCTCGAGGAGCGCGGGGCGATGGACTACACGGTCGTGGTCACCGCTCCCGGGTCCGTGCCGGCCGCCTTCAAGTACATCGCCCCGTACGCCGGGTCGGCGATCGGCCAGCATTGGATGTACAAGGGCCAGCACGCGCTCGTCGTCTTCGACGACCTCTCGAAGCAGGCCGAGGCGTACCGTCAGGTCTCGCTGCTCCTGCGGCGCCCCGCCGGCCGCGAGGCGTATCCGGGCGACGTCTTCTACCTCCACTCGCGGTTGCTGGAGCGCTGCGCGAAGCTCGACGACGACCACGGGGGCGGATCGCTCACCGGGCTCCCGATCGTGGAGACGAAGGGCGGCGACGTCTCCGCCTACATCCCCACGAACGTGATCTCGATCACCGACGGCCAGATCTACCTCGAAACCGATCTGTTCAACTCCGGCGTGCGGCCGGCGATCAACGTGGGGATTTCGGTCTCCCGGGTGGGCGGCGACGCGCAGATCAAGGCGATGAAGCAGGTGGCCGGCCGTCTCCGGATCGACCTGGCGCAGTTCCGCGAGCTCGAGGCGTTCGCCGAGTTCGGATCCGAGCTCGACAAGGCGTCCCAGCAGCAGCTCGAGCGTGGGGCGCGGGTCGTCGAAGTCCTGAAGCAGCCCCAGTACGCCCCGATGCCGGTGGATCGGCAGGTCGTCTCGATCTGGGCCGTGACGAACGGCTTCCTCGACGAGATCCCGATCGACGACTGCAAGCGCTTCGAGCACGAGCTCCTCGAGTACGTGGCGACGCGCCACGGCGGGATCTACGACCACCTGCGAGCGGAGGGCACCCTGACGGACGAGATCGAAGAGGAGCTCCGCACGGCGGCGGAGGCCTTCCGGTCCCAGTTCTCCCCGAGCGAGGCGCCGGCCGGCGGCGCCGGCGTGATCGGCGGCGGCCCGGTCGACGAGCTGAAGGAGGACGTCGGCTGGGACCGCGTGGGCGAGGAGGCTCCCGACGACGCCGGGGCGGAGCCCTCCGGCCCCGAGGAGGAGGCGGGTCCGATCAGCGACGCCGACGCCCCGCCCCCGGGATAGCATGGGCGCGAAGCTTCGCCAGGTCCGGCGTCGGATCCGCTCGGTCCAGTCCACGATGAAGATCACGCGCGCCATGGAGCTGATCGCCGCATCACGCATCGTCCGGGCGCAGCACCGCGTGCTCGCCGCGCGGCCGTACGCCGACCTCCTGACCCAGGCGATGGAGGACGTGGCGCGCAACGCCGGCTCCTTGGACCACCCCCTCCTCGAGGAGCGGTCGAGCCCCGAGCGGGCCGCGGTTTTCGTGGTGACCTCCGACCGGGGGCTCGCGGGGGCCTACAACGCCAACGTGCTCCGCCGAGCCGAGCGGCTCGCCGGACGACTGCGGGGCGAAGGCGTGGCCCCGACCCTCTACGTCGCCGGGCGGAAGGGGCAGTCCTACTTCCGGTTCCGGGGCGCCGAGGTCGAGGACACCTGGACCGGCGTGAGCGAGGTGCCCTCCTACGCCGATGCCGAGCGCATCGCGCGGACCCTGATCGGCGCCTTCGCCCAGCATCGCGTCGATGCCGTCCACGCCGTCTATACGGACTTTCGCTCGGCGTTCACCCTTCGACCGATCGACAAACGCTTCCTCCCCATCGCGCCGGAAGAGGTCGCCGGCCGGGGAGGAGAGCCTTCGGCGGAGTACATCTTCGAGCCCCCTCCGGAGCAGCTGCTCGACGGGCTGCTGCCGCGCTACGTCACGGCGAAGATCTTCCACGCGATGATGGAGTCGGCCGCCTCGGAGCTCGCCTCGCGGCGTCGGGCGATGAAGGCCGCCACCGACAACGCCGAGGAGCTGATCCGCCAGCTCACCCGGGTCGCGAACCAGGCCCGCCAAGCGGAGATCACCACCGAGCTGATGGAAGTGGTCGGAGGGGCGGAGGCCCTGAAGCAAGCGAGAGGATGAGCGATGGCTGAGAACGGCAACGGCAGGCCCGATGGGCGCGTGATCCAGGTGATCGGCCCGGTTGTGGACGTGGAGTTCCCGCCCGAGGCGCTGCCGGAGATCACCACGGCGCTCGAGCTCGACCGGACGATCGGGGACGACACCGACACGATCGTCTGCGAGGTCGCCCAGCACATCGGGGCGTCGGTGGTGCGTGCGATCGCGATGAAGCCCACCGACGGCGTCACCCGCGGCACCGAGGTCCGAAACACCGGCTCTGCGATCAGCGTCCCGGTGGGGCCGAAGGTGCTGGGGCACGTCTACAACGTGACCGGGGAGCCTCTCGACACCGACTCGGTGGAGTACGAGGAGCGGTGGCCGATCCATCGCGACCCGCCCAGGTTCGAAGACCTCGAGCCGCGGACCGAGATGTTCGAGACCGGCATCAAGGTCATCGACCTGCTGGAGCCATACGTGGAGGGCGGGAAGATCGGCTTGTTCGGGGGCGCGGGCGTGGGCAAGACGGTCATCATCCAGGAGATGATCTACCGGGTCGCCGAGCAGCACGGCGGCGTCTCGATCTTCGCGGGGGTGGGGGAGCGGACCCGCGAGGGCAACGACCTCATCCTGGAGATGACCGAGACGGGGGTCATCGACAAGACCGCGCTCGTGTTCGGCCAGATGGACGAGCCCCCCGGCGTGCGCCTGCGCGTCGGGCTGGCCGCCCTGACCATGGCCGAGTATTTCCGCGACGTCCAGCGACAGGACGTGCTGCTGTTCATCGACAACATCTTCCGGTTCGTGCAGGCGGGGTCCGAGGTCTCCACGCTCCTCGGGCGGATGCCGAGCGCCGTCGGGTACCAGCCCACGCTGGCCGACGAGATGGGTGAGCTGCAGGAGCGGATCACCTCGACGAAGGGGCGGTCGATCACGTCGATCCAGGCTGTCTACGTGCCGGCCGACGACATCACCGACCCGGCCCCGCACACCACGTTCGCCCACCTCGACGCGACGACGGTACTCTCGAGGCAGATCTCGGAGCTCGGGATCTACCCGGCGGTGGACCCCCTCGACTCGACGTCGCGGATCCTCGACCCCCGCTACATCGGCGAGGAGCACTATCAGGTGGCGCGGACGGTTCAGGAGATCCTCCAGCGGTACAGGGATCTCCAGGACATCATCGCGATCCTGGGGATCGACGAGCTCTCCGAAGAGGACAAGGTCGTCGTGTCGAGGGCTCGGAAGATCCAGCGGTACCTCTCCCAGCCGTTCTTCGTGGCCGAGCAGTTCACGGGGATCCCCGGGAAGTATGTCTCGAGGGAGGACACGATCCGCGGGTTCAAGATGATCATCGAGGGCGAACTGGATCACCTGCCCGAGCAGGCCTTCTACATGGTGGGGGACATCGAGGAGGCGATCGAGCAGGGCGAGAAGCTGGCCAAGGTGGGCGCGGAGGAGTAGGTGGCGAAGCCGCTCCGAGTCGCCGTGGTCTCTCCCGAGCGCGAGGTCTACGCGGGCGCGGCCCGGATGGTCGTGGCCAAGGGCGTGGCCGGGGACGTGGGGATCCTGCCGGACCACGCCCCGATGCTGGTCGAGCTGGCGATCCACCCGGTCCGCGTCGTCGTCGAGGAAGGGCGCGAGGACGTGATCCTCGTGGACGGAGGCTTCCTCAACGTGACCCCGAGCGAGGAAGAGACCCGCGTCGACGTGCTCGCCGAGCACGCGGAGCTGGCAGGCGAGATCGACGCCGCCGCGGCCGCCGCGCGCGCCGAGGAGCTGAAGCGGCGCCTCGAGGACGAGGAGGACGCCGGCCTCCGCGCCGAGCTGGCCAGGGCCATGATGCGGGCCGAGCACGGCCGGGGCTGAGCCTCGGGCGCGTAGAATCACGGGACCATGGACCGGCTCGTCGTGACCGGCGGCCGGCGCCTCGAGGGCGCCGTCCGGATCAGCGGGGCGAAGAACTCCGCCCTCAAGCTGATGGCCGCCTCCCTCCTGGCCGAGGGGATGACGGCCGTCCACAACGTGCCCGACATCCTCGACGTCCGCACGATGCGCGACGTGCTCGAGCATCTCGGCGTGCGGGTCGTGCGGAAGGACCGCTCGATCGCGATGGACACCTCCGGCCCCCTCGGGACCGACACCCCCTACGAGCTCGTCCGCCGGATGCGGGCCTCGATCCTCGTGCTGGGGCCACTGCTGGCGAGGCTGGGGAAGGCGCGCGTGGCGATGCCGGGCGGCTGCAACATCGGGACGCGGGGCATCGACCTCCACGTCCGCGGGCTGGAGCGGATGGGCGCCACCTTCGAGGCGGAGCACGGGTACCTGGAGGCGCAGACCGACGGCCTCCGCGGCGCCGTCGTCTCCCTCGACTTCCCCAGCGTCGGCGCGACCGAGAACCTCCTCATGGCGGCGGTGGCCGCGCGCGGAACGACCGTCGTGGAGAACGCGGCGCGCGAGCCCGAGATCGCCGACCTCGCGGCGTTCCTCTCGGCGATGGGGGCGCGCATCGAGGGCGTGGGGACGCCCACGATCGAGATCGAGGGTGTGGACGCCTTCCGGCCGGCGGAGCACACGGTCATCCCGGATCGGATCGAGGCGGGGACGTTCGCCATCGCGGCGTGCGCCACCGAGGGGGACGTCCTGCTGCGGGACGCCCGCGCGGACCATCTCGATCTCCTGCTGGCCAAGCTCGAGGAGACGGGGGCGGCGATCGACGCCGGGCCCGAGGGGATCCGCGTGCGGATGGACCGGCGCCCCCGGGCGGTCGACCTCGTGACCCTCCCGTACCCGGGGTTCCCCACCGATCTCCAGCCGCCGATGCTGGCCCTCCTGGCTGGGGCGGAGGGGACGAGCATCGTCACCGAGAACGTGTTCGAGCGCCGGTACATGTTCGTGGACGAGCTGAACCGGATGGGCGCGGACATCCGGACCGAGGGCCACCACGCCGTCGTGCGCGGGGTGGAGCGCCTCTCGGCCGCCCCGGTACGGGCCCTCGACCTTCGGGCTGGGGCGGCGATGATCGTGGCGGGCCTCGCCGCCGACGGCTCGACCGAGATCTCGGACGTCCATCACGTCGATCGGGGCTACGAGGAGATCGACGTACGCCTGGCGTTGCTGGGCGCCGCGATCGAGCGGCGGACGCTCGCTCCCGCGCTGTCCACGTGAGGAGGGCGGCGGCCCTCCTCGCGCTCGCGACCGTCGCGCTCCCCGGGCTGGCCTCCGGGGCCCAGGGCCCCCGGGCGATCCTGGTCCTGGGGAGCCCCGGGATCCCGTACGAGGAGGCGATCTCCGACCCGGAGCTGCGGGCGGCGGCGGCCTCCGGGGGGATCGGGCTGATGACGACCCACGCGGACCCGGAGGCCGCCGCCGCCCGCACGCTCCTGACCGGAGGCGCCGAGCGCGACCTGTTGGACGTCGTGCGCGGAGAGGGGCTGACCGCGGTGAGGGTCGAGGACCTGGCCGGCGACCTCCGCGAGGCGGACCTCGTGGTCGTGGGCCCGGGGCCGGTCGATCTCGCGGGGGTCGCGGAGGCCGCCGGCCAGGCGGAGACGCTCCTGGTCCTCGTCTTCCCCAATCCCTCCCCGGCGATGCGCGAGCGGGGGGACGTGGTTACGCCCATCGTCGTGGCTCGGGGCCCCATGATCCTCGCCGAGGGCGGCTCCGTCTCGGGGCTCACCTCGGACACCACGCGCCGGGCCGGCCTCGTGGCGAACGTGGATGTGGCCCCCACCCTGCTCGCGCACCTCGGGGTCCCGGCCCCCGGGGAGATGACCGGGTCTCCGATCGAGCTCCGGGGCGACCCGCCGGGGGATCTCCACGAGCGGTTCCTGGAGAGCCGGGCCCTGCGGCTTCCCCTGCAGCTCCTCGCGCTGGCCCTCGCCCTCGCCGCGCTCGTCGCCATCTCGCTCTTCCTCGGGCTCCGCCCCGCCGCACCGGAGCTGGCGCGGGCCCTCGGCGGATGGACGCTGATCGTGATCTCGCTCCCGATCGCGCTCCTCCCGGTCAGCGTCCTCCCCAGGATCACCTGGGTGACGGCGCTGGCGCTGGCGGCCCTGCTGACTGCCGCGATCGCGGGCGGTGCGTGGATCGTGGGCGACCGCGACCCCACGGCGGCGGTGGCGCTCGTCGGCGCGGCCGGTGTCGCCGCTCTCCTCCTGGACTCGGTCGCCGGCTGGCCGGCCATGATGGCCCCGATCATCGGCGGCGGGGCGTTCGACGGGGTCCGCTTCCACGGGATCGGCAACGTCTACGCGGGGGTCCTCCTGGCAGGGGCGGTGCTCGTCGCGGCCCACCTCCGGCCCTGGACGGGTGTGGCGCTGCTGGGCCTGGCGGCGCTCTTCGCGGGCCTGCCCGGGCTGGGGTCGAACCTGGGGGCCGCCGCCACGCTCGCGGCCGCGGCCGGGCTCTGGGGGGTCCTCCGGCTCCGCCGACGCCTGGGCGCGCTCGAGATCCTGATCGCCGCCGGGGCTGCGATCGCCGGAACGGCGATCGTGATCCTGGCTCACCGGCTCCTGGCCCCCGACGTCTCTCACATCGCTCGGGCCGCCTCCGACGCAGGAGGCCTCGGCGCCCTGGTCGAGGACGGCCTACGGCGCCTGGGGAGCAACCTGGAGCTCACCTCGCGCGTCCCCGTCGCCTGGCTCGTGATCGTCGCGCTCGTCGGCGCGGCGTGGGCCTCGGCCAGGCGTCTCGGGCACCTGGCCCGCGACCCCGAGTGGCGGGACGCCTGCCTCGTCCTCGCTCTCTCGGCCCTGGTGGGCTTCGTGGTGAACGACACCGGGATCGGCCTGGCCGGGCTGGCGTTCGCCTACCTCGCGGCGGCCCTGGCCTACCCTGCGCTGGAGGCATCGTGGACGAGGAGATGACCGAGCGCCCCCGGGCCACCTGGAGCCCGCTCGAGGCCGTCCCCGTCGGGCTCGGTGTCTTCGCGGGGACCGCCGTGGCGACCTTCCTCCTGGACGTGCTGTTCGACCCTCGGACGAGGTTCGTGCTGATCGGCCTGGCGTTCGAGGTCCTGCTGGGGGGCCTCACCCTCCTCTGGATCCGGATCCGGGGGGCGTCCCCGGCCGCCCTTGGGCTCGCTAGGGGCGGGGTCTCCCGCCGGCTGGTGGTGGGGTTCGCCTCGGGCCTCCTCCTCTTCACGCTGGTCGTCTTCGTGGTCGCCCCGGCCTTCTACGCCCTTCTGTCGCTCCTGGCCGGCGAGACGGTGATCCCTCCGCAGCAGGAGGTGCTCCCGGAGGGCCCCTCCACCTTCCACGTCGTGCTGGGCGGCGTGGTCGTCGTGCTGGCGGCCCCGATCGGGGAGGAGCTCTTCTTCCGGGGGCTCCTGTTCGGTGGCCTCCGCGCCTCGATGCCCTTCTGGGCGGCGGCGCTTCTCTCGGCGGGGATCTTCGCGGTCGTCCACGTCTACGTGCTCCTCATGCCCCTGCTCTTCCTCGTGGGCTTCGGGCTCGCCTACATCTACGAGCGCAGCGGCTCGCTGCTGTCCAGCATCGCGGCCCACGCGGCGTTCAACCTGATCGGGTACCTGCTGATCGTCCGGGAGCTTGCGTGACCCATCATCGTCGGGACGAGGCGGCGACGCTCATCGCGGGCGGGGGGGTCGTGGCGCTCACCGGCGCGGGCATCTCGCAGGAGTCGGGCATCCCCACGTTCCGCGATCCCGGCGGGATCTGGGAGCGCTTCGATCCCGACGTGTACGGGACCTGGGACGGCGTGATGCGCCTGGCCATGGAACGGCCCGACGATCTCGCCTCCTTCCTCGCCGAGCTCAGGGCCGCCTTCGCGGGTGCCGAGCCGGGGCCCGCGCACGCGGCCCTGGCGCGGTTGGAGCGCGCCGGCCTGCTCGACGCCGTGATCACTCAGAACGTGGACGGTCTCCACCAGCGGGCGGGGAGCCGGCACGTGGTCGAGGTGCACGGGTCCTTCTCCCGGACGCTGTGCCTCGTGTGCGGGAATCGAGAGACCGCCTCCTCGGCCGAGTTCCTCGCGGCGCTCGACCGGGTCATCCTGGGGCTCCGGACCGCCTTCATCGCCAGCATGACCTCGCTCCTTCCGGCGTGCTCCCGCTGCGGCGGGCCAGCCCGGCCGGACTTCGTCGCGTTCGGCGAGCTCCCCCAGGACATGGCTCAGGCCGAGGAGCTGGCCCGCGGGGCCCGGGTCTTCCTGGTCGTGGGGACGCACGGTGAGGTGTTTCCGGCCGGGGCCCTCCCCGAGGAGGCGGCGGGGACGGGGGCCACGGTGATCGAGGTCTCCCGCGGCCACACGGAGATCCGGGCGGACATCCGTCTCCGCGGCGAGGCCGGGCGGGTGCTCCCTCCCCTCGTCGAGGCCGCGCTGACGCGGGCCGGCAGGGCCTGAGCAGCCAGGGTGCGTGATTCGGGAGACCGAGTCGTGTAGGGTGCGGGTTCAGGTCGGCCTACGCCCAGGCCGATACAAACCCTATGACTCGGAGGCTCAGCGCACCGCGGGCGCTTCTCGTGGCGCTCCTCGCGAGCGCCTTCCTCTCG
>DASUTZ010000136.1:0-2186 GCA_036374295.1 Actinomycetota bacterium | reverse complement strand
GGGTCCTCCGCCCCGTAGCGCTCCTTCATCCACCGGGCCCAGATGCGCCGCGCCGCCCGGAACTTGGCGATCTCCTCGAAGAAGTCGATGTGCGCGTTGAAGAAGAACGACAGCCCCTGCGAGAACCGATCCACGTCGAGGCCGCGCTCCTTCCCCAGCTCGACGTAGGAGAACCCGTCGGCCAGCGTGAAAGCCAGCTCCTGCACGGCCGTCGAGCCGGCCTCGCGGATGTGGTAGCCGGAGACGCTGATGGGGTGCCACTTGGGGACCTCGTTGGCGCAGAACTCCATGAGGTCGCCGATGATGCGCAGGTGCGGGCGGGGCGGGAAGATCCACTCCTTCTGCGCGATGTACTCCTTGAGGATGTCGGTCTGGAGGGTGCCGTCGATCGCCTTCCAGTCCACCCCCTGCTTCTCCGCGGCGGCCAGGAAGAAGGCGAAGAGGATCGCGGCCGGCCCGCTGATCGTCATCGAGGTCGTGATCTCGTCGAGCGGGATGCCGTCGAAGAGGATCTCGAAGTCGGCGAGCGAATCTGTGGCCACGCCGCAGCGGCCCACCTCGCCCTCCGCGTGGGGGTCGTCGGAGTCGCGCCCCATCAGCGTGGGCATGTCGAAGGCGACCGAGAGGCCGCCCTGCCCGCGCTTCAGCAGGTACTTGTAGCGCTCGTTCGTCTGCTTGGGGCTCCCGAAGCCGGCGAACTGGCGCATCGTCCACAGCCGGCCTCGATACATGGAGGGATAGACGCCGCGGGTGTATGGGTACTCGCCGGGGAAGCCGAGGTCCCGGTCGTGGTCGAAACCCTCGAGGTCCTCGGGCGTGTACAGGGGCTCGATGGGCTCGCCGCTGATCGTCTCGAAGTCCGCATCGCGCTCCCCCGCCTCGCGGTAGCGCTGGCGCCACTCCTCCTTCTTCATGGGGCCTCCTCGTCGAGCTTACCCATCAGGATATCGGCAGCGGCGTAAGGGTCGGTTCGGCGGGCCGCGAGGTCGTCGGCCAGGGTCTCCAGGTCGCCCCGCTCCAGGAGGGACTGCGCCCGGACCCGGAGGCGCTCCGCCACCATGCCCTCGACCTCCCGGAGGAGCCTGGCTCGCCGCCGGCGACCCAGCTCGCCGGTGGACTCCAGGTGCTTCTGGTGCCCCTCGATCGCCTCCCACAGTTCCTCCATGCCCTCGCCGTTCACCGTCGAGGTCAGGACGACCGGGGGTGGCCACGGGAGCTCGGGGCCGAGGTGGAGCATCTGCTCCAGGTCGCGGGCGGTCTCGCGAGCGCCCTCGCGGTCCGCCTTGTTCACCACGAAGACGTCGGCGATCTCGAGGATGCCCGCCTTCGAGGCCTGCACCGCGTCTCCCCATCCGGGCGAGACCACCACGAGCGTCGTGTCCGCCTCGGTGGCGACCTCGACCTCGGCCTGCCCGACGCCCACGGTCTCGATCGCGACGAGATCCACCCCCGAGGCGTCGAGCACCCGGACGGCCTCCGGCGCCGCGAGCGCGAGCCCGCCCAGGTGCCCACGTGTGGCCATCGAGCGGATGAACACCCCGGGATCGGTGGCGTGCTCCTGCATTCGGAGGCGGTCGCCGAGCAGGGCCCCGCCCGTGAAGGGGGAGGTGGGATCGATCGCCAGGACGGCGACGGTCCGGTCTCGCTTGCGAGCGCCCTCGACGAGCGCCGCGGCCAGGCTCGACTTCCCCACGCCCGGCGAGCCCGTCAGCCCGATCGTGAGGGCCCGTCCCGTGTGGGGGAAGAGGCCCGTCATCAGCTCGCGCAGCCCCTCGCTTCCGTCCTCGACCATGGAGATGGCGCGAGCTATCGAGCGTCGATCGCCGGAGAGGACGCCGTCCCCGAGGGCCATGCGGACAGCGTAGCAGTCGGTCAGCCCAGGAAGATCTGGGTCACGTAGACCCAGCCGGCGCGCTTCACCACACCCATGCCCGCCTTCGAGTAGCAGCTGCAGAGGATGTTGGACCGGTGGCCCGAGCTCCTCATCAGCGCCCGGTGCGCGGACCGGATCGTCTTCGCCTTGGCCACGTTCTCGCCGATCCTGCTCCAGCTGCCGGGGGCGATGCAGCTGAGACAGCTGTGGTGGAAGATCCGGCGCTGCTTCGACATCCGGACGCTGTGGCGGTGGGCCTTCCGCCGCAGCTTCTCGCCCATCTTGAGGGGCCGGATCCCGTTGTTCGCACGAG
>DASUTZ010000135.1:0-10517 GCA_036374295.1 Actinomycetota bacterium | reverse complement strand
GCACCCGGTCATCGATCTCCTGCCCGAGCAGCAGGACGTCACCGATATGGGCGGGACGATGCGGCTCGGCGCGCAGCCGTGCCACATCGCCGAGGGGACGCTCGCGGAGCGGGCCTACGGCGAGCCGGTGATCTACGAGCGACACCGCCACCGTTACGAGGTCAACCCCAAGTACCACCGCCAGCTCACCGAGGGCGGCATGGCGCTGTCGGGGATGTCGCCCGACGGCCGTCTCGTCGAGATCATCGAGCTCCCGGGCCATCCGTTCTTCATCGCCGGCCAGTTCCACCCCGAGCTGAAGTCGCGACCCGACCGCCCCCACCCGCTCTTCCGCGAGTTCGTGGGGGCGGCCAAGGCGTACCGCCAGGCGCCGCAGCCGGCCGCCGCCGGCGCCGAGTGACCTCGCCCGAGATCGAGCGCGTCTACGAGGGCCCGATCTTCTCCGTCGAGACCCTGCGCTGGCCCGGCAAGCGCCGAGACGTGGTTCGCGCGCTGGGGGCGAGCGCGGTCCTCCCGCTGACCTCGGACGGCCATGTGATCCTCGTCCGCCAGGAGCGCGAGGCGGTGGGAGAGCGGCTGCTAGAGATCCCCGCCGGGCTCCTCGACGTGGAGGGCGAGCCTCCGCTCGAGGCCGCGCGCCGCGAGCTTCGCGAGGAGACGGGCCATCGCGCCGGATCGATCGAGCCGCTGGGGCGGATCCACACCTCGCCCGGTTTCGTGGACGAGGTCTGCCACCTCTTCCTGGCGACCGGGTGCACGCCGGAGGGCGATCCCGAGGAGGGGATGGAGGTCGTCACCCTGCCCCTGGACGAGGCGGTGGCGATGGTGGAGCGGGGAGAGATCACAGACAGCAAGACGGTTGCCGCCCTGCTGCTGGCCGCCCGCCGCTAGCCCACGTGGGGGGCGTGCTCGTCCTCTTCCTCGAACGTGTTGCCCTCGGCGGGGATCGGGTTCGCCTTCAGCATCCGCGCCAGGTGCACCAGGTTGTGGGCCATCCATCGGGTGGTGCGCTTCGTGTAGGCGTGGTCCTCGCCCCCGGCCTCGATGTAGGAGGGGCCGGGCCCCGCGTCGCCCACCCAGTAGGTGTCGGCGTTGGGCGGGATCGTGCACCCCAGGTGGGAGAGGTTGAAGAGCGTGGTCTCGGCGGCACCGTGCGCCCCGTCCTCGTTCCCGGTGACCACCACGCCGCCCACCTTGTTGTAGAGGGGGTACTGACCGACCTCGTTGCGCTCCTGGTAGGTCCCGTCGAGCCGCTCGATCACCATCTGGGCCACGCTGCCCCGGACCCCGAACCAGATCGGCGTACCGATGACGAGGATGTCGGCCGCCTTCACCTTGTCCAGGATGATGGGCCACTCGTCGTCGTCGCCCTCCTTCGAGGTCACGCCGAAGGGCACGTGGTAGTCGACCACGCGCACGATCTCGGACTCGACGTCCAGACGATCGAACCACTCGATCACCTTGCGGATCAGCGCCTCGGTGTTCGAGACCTCGGGCGACCGCTTCAGCGTGCAGTTCAGGAACAGCGCCTTCAGCTCAGCCATCCCATCCTCCCTCTGCTCGGGGCGGGGCTCATTCTGGCACGAAGGGCTCCGGTATCCTTTCGGCGGTGAGCGACGCCCACATCCGACGATTCCTCGACCACCTCGCCGTGGAGCGGGGGCTGTCCAGCAACACGCTGGAGGCGTATCGGCGGGACCTCCGCCGCTACCTGGCCTTCCTGGGGAAGCGAGGGGTGGCCGAGGCAACCCGGGCCAGCGAGGAGGACGTCGCGGCGTTCGTGCGGCACCTCTCGGGGGCGGAGTACGCACCGGAGCGCCGCTACCAGGCCTCCTCGGTGGCGAGGGCGCTTGCCGCCGTCCGCGCCCTGCACCGGTTCCTGGCCCTGGAGGGGCTGACCGAGGACGATCCGACCCAGGGCGTGATCCGGCCCCGGATCCCCAGGAGCCTCCCCAAGCCGCTCTCGGTGGACGAGGTGGCTGACCTGCTGGCCGCCCCGGGCGACACCGAGCCCCCGGCCCTCCGCGACACGGCGATCCTCGAGGTGCTGTACGGCGGGGGGCTCCGGATCTCGGAGCTCGTGGCGCTCGACGTGGACGATGTGGACCTGGAGGAGGGGAGCGTGCGGGTCGTGGGCAAGGGCGAAAAGGAGCGCGTCGTGCCGCTCGGACGCTACGCGGTCCGGGCGGCCGAGGCGTACCTGGCTCGAGGACGCCCGGCGCTGGCCGGAGCCCGCACGCGGGGGGCGTTGTTCCTGAACCAGCGGGGCGGCAGGCTGACCCGCCAAGGCGCTACGAACATCATCCAGTCGGCCGCGCGGCGAGCGGGGATCCGCAAGCGGGTCACGCCGCACGTCCTGCGGCACTCGTTCGCCACGCATCTGCTCGAGGGCGGGGCCGACGTGCGCGTGGTGCAGGAGCTGCTGGGGCACGCGAGCGTGGCCACGACCCAGATCTACACGCTCGTGACCGAGGACCGGCTCCGCGAGGTCTACGACGAGGCCCATCCGAGGGCGAAGCGGACCGTTTCGGCCGGCCGGAGGTCGGGATGAAGGTCCTCCTGCTGGTGGGCGACTCGTTCGGCGTGGGCGCCGCGCCCGATGCCGCGGCCTACGGGGACGAGGGGTCCGACACCCTGGGCAACGCGGCGCGGGCGGCGGGCGGGATCCGCGCCCCGAACCTGGGTCGCCTGGGGCTGGGGATGCTCACCGAGATCGAGGGCGTGCCGCCGGAGGCGGGCCCTGGGACGTTCCACGGGAAGATGGCCGAGCGCTCGGCGGGGAAGGACACGACGACGGGTCACTGGGAGATCGCGGGCATCGTCCTCGATCGCCCGTTCCCCACGTATCCCGACGGATTCCCGGCGGAGGTGGTCGAGCCGTTCGAGGAGGCGATCGGGACGAGGGTGCTCGGGAACTATCCAGCCTCAGGGACGGAGATCATCGAGGTCCTCGGTCAGGAGCACCTCGACACCGGGCGCCCGATCGTCTACACGAGCGCCGACTCCGTCTTCCAGATCGCCGCGCACAAGGAGGTCGTCCCGCTGGAGCGGCTGTACGAGTGGTGCCGCGTGGCGCGAGGGCTCCTGTACGACGATCACCTCGTGGGGCGCGTGATCGCCCGGCCCTTCGTCGGAGAGCCGGGGAGCTTCGTCAGAACGCACGAGCGCCGGGACTTCTCGGTCGAGCCCCCGGAGCCCACCTACCTGGAGCGGATCGAGGCCGAGGGGATCCCCGTCTACGGCGTGGGCAAGATCCCGGACATTTACGTCCACAGGGGCCTCACCGAGTCGGAGCACTCTGAGTCCAACGACCACGGCGTGGACCTCACGCTCGGCTACCTGTCGCGGGGCGACCACCTCCTCGTCGTCACGAACCTCGTGGACTTCGACACTTCCCACGGGCACCGGAACGATCCCGTGGGCTACGCGCGCTGTGTCGAAGAGCTCGACGTGCGCGTCCCCGAGCTGCTGGAGGCGGTGGGCGACGACGGGATCCTCTTCCTCACGGGGGACCACGGCTGCGACCCCACCGACCCCTCCACGGACCACACGCGGGAGTACGTCCCGGTGCTGGGGGGTGGTGGAGCCCTCGGCGACCGGACGGTGGACGTCGGCACGCGGGAGACGTTCGCGGACCTCGGCGCGACGGTCGCCGACCTCTTCCGGGTGGCCCCGGACGGGCTGGCGGGGACGAGCTTCGTCCCGGAGCTGGGCATGCGATGAGGCGTGACCCTCGCGACGTCGTGGCGGCCAAGCGGGACGGACGGAAACTGCCCGATGAGGACATGCGAGAGTTCGTTCTCGCCTACGGGCGAGGCGAGATCGATGATGCGGTCGCGGCCGCGTTCGTGATGGCTTCGTTCATCAACGGCCTCGACACCGACGAGACCGTGGCGATGACCCGGGCCATGGTCGAGTCGGGGGAGACGCTCCCGCTGGACGGCATCACCCGGCCGAAGGTGGACAAGCACTCCACGGGTGGGGTGGCCGACTCGGTGACCCTGATCTTCGCGCCCCTCGCCGCGTCGCTCGGCCTCGCGGTCGCCAAGCTGTCGGGCCGGGGCCTCGGCCACACGGGAGGCACGCTGGACAAGCTGGAGTCGATCCCCGGCCTTCGAACCGACCTCTCGCCGAGGGAGATGGAGCGTCAGGTCGAGGAGGTGGGGTGCGCGGTGGCCGCCCAGACGAAGGATCTCGTCCCCGCCGACGGGGCCTTCTACGCCCTCCGTGACGCCACCGCGACCGTGCCGTCGACCCCCCTGATCGCGGCCAGCATCATGAGCAAGAAGCTGGCCGTGGGCACCGACCTGGTCCTCCTCGACATGAAGGCGGGGAGCGGAGCCCAGATGAAGACGCTCACGCATGCGAGGGAGGTCGCTTCGGCGTGCGCCGCTCTGGCCGCCGAGTGGGGGCGTCGCGCTCGCGTAGCCGTCACCGACATGTCCCAGCCGCTGGGGGACGCCGTGGGGAATGCGCTCGACATCGCCGAGGCGGTCCGGGCGCTGCGGGGCGAGGAGGAGGGGCGCCTCATCGAGCTTGTGGTTGAGTTCGCCGCGGCCGCCCTCGTATCGCTCCAGAACGTGCCGGAAGACGAGGGCCGGGACCGGGCCCGGACCGCGCTGCGCGATGGATCGGCTCTGGAGTCGTTCAGGAGGATGGTCGAGGCGCAGGGCGGCGACTCTCGGGTCGTGGATGATCCCGAGGGCGTCCTACCCGGAGCTCCTGTGATCGAGCCGCTGACGTCCGCTGGGGAGGGATGGCTGGGGAAGGTCGACGCAGAGGAGGTCGGGAAGGCCTCGGTGATGCTCGGCGCCGGCCGCCTGAAGAAGGGCGACCCGATCGACCCCGCGGTCGGCATCGTCTTCCACACCAAGATCGGCGACCGCGTGGAGCGCGGCGAGCCGATGGGTGAGATCCACGCCCGGGACGAGGAAGCGGCGGCCGAGGCCGCCGACCGCGTCCGCGCCGCGATGACCTTCAGCGAGAGCGAGGTCGAGCCACCCCCCCTCCTGTACGGGTGGCACGGCGCATGAGCCTCGAGACGATCCTCGAGGTCGCCTACTTCGTCCTGGCGCTGATCCCGGCGGTGATCTTCCACGAGGTCAGCCACGGGCTGGTCGCGGACCGCCTCGGGGATCCCACCGCCCGCGCGGCGGGGCGTCTCTCCCTCAACCCGATCAGGCACATCGACCCGTTCGGGACCGTGATCCTCCCCGGCCTCCTGCTGCTCCCTCGGCTGTTCGGCCAGGTCGGCGCCCCGGTGTTCGGCTACGCCAAGCCGGTGCCGATCAACCCGCAGAACCTCCGGGAGCCCGATCGTCAGATGATGTGGATCGCGGCCGCGGGCCCTGTCACGAACCTGTTCCTCGCGCTCGTCGGGGCGCTGGCCTTCCGCCTCGTCGGGGTGGGGGGCGGCGAGCTGACCCAGTTCCTCTTCGTCTTCATCCTCGTGAATGTGATCCTGGCGGTGTTCAACCTCCTGCCCCTGCCGCCGCTGGACGGCTCGAAGGTGCTGGCCCGCTTCCTCCCGCCTCGCGCCCGCGAGGTGTATCGGTCGCTGGAGGCCTACGGAGTGCTCATCCTCCTCGTGATCTTCTTCATCTTCCCGGGGGCGATCTTCGGGTTCATCACCCCGATCGTGCGGGGGCTGATCGAGCTCTTCACCGGCCTCGGATGATTGAGGGGCCCCTCGGCCGCGGCTACGATGGCCCCGACCCATGACCGCGATGGAGGAGGACCGCGCGCTCGCCCGGGTGGGCGAGTTCCCGATCGAGCTGCCCGTCTTCACGGGCCCGTTCCGCGTGCTCGCCGAGCTTCTCCTCGACCGCAAGGTGGACGTCTGCGACGTCTCGATCGCGAAGGTGGTGGAGGAGTTCGTGGGGCGGTCGGGCGAGGCCGAGGGCTGGTCGCTGGAGGAGGCGACCTGGTTCCTGGCGATCGCCGCCGTCCTCCTCGAGCTGAAGGTGGGACGGCTGCTCCCCAAGCGCGAGAAGCCCTTCGACGAGGAGGATCTGGTCGGCGGCTCGCCCGACCTCGTCTACGCGAGGCGGCTGGAGCTCGCCGCCTTCCGAAAGGTGGCGCAGGACCTCGCGCTGCGGGTCGAGGCGTCGGCCCGGCACGTGGCCCGCGAGGCCGGCCCGCCCGACGAGCTGGTGCACCTGTACCCCGACGTGCTGGAGGGCGTGGAGCCGTCTGCGCTGGCCGAGACGATGGCGGCGCTGCTGCGGCCGGCCCCGACGATCGACCTGTCGCACGTCACCCCGATCCGCCTGACCGTCGAGGACGGGGTGGAGGCGGTGGTGGGGCACCTCTCGGGCCGGGGCGACGCGTGCTTCCGCGACCTCGTGGCCGACTGCCGCGACCGCATCGACGTCGTGGTCCGCTTCCTGGCCCTGCTCGAGCTGTACCGGGACGGGAGGGTGCGGCTTCGGCAGGCAGAGACCTTCGGGGACATCGAGGTGAGCTGGGAGGGGTGATGGATCCACGGCTGCGCGATCTCGAGGCGGTGCTGTTCGTGGCGGACGAGCCGCTCACGGCGGCGGCGCTGGGGCAGGTGCTCGACGCGTCGCGGGCCGAGGTGGACGGCCTCCTGGCCGACCTCCGTGCGACGCTGGAGGAGCGGGGGTCGGGACTCACCCTCCGGAACGTGGCCGGTGGCTGGCGCCTGTACACGAGCGCGGAGGCGCTCCCGGCCGTGGAGCGGTTCGTCCGCTCCTCGAGGCACACGAGGTTCACCAAGGCGTCCCTGGAGACGCTGGCGATCGTGGCGTACAAGCAGCCGGTGACCCGCCACCAGGTGTCCGCGATCCGGGGCGTCGACTCCGATGGCGTCCTCCGGGCGCTGACCGACCGCGGGCTCGTGGTGGAGGTGGGGCGCGAGGACAGCCCGGGCCGCCCCGTGCTGTACGGGACGACGCCGGACTTCCTGGAGCGTCTGGGGCTCGCTTCCGTGAGCGATCTGCCGCCCCTGGCGCCGCTGCTCGGCGAGGCCGAGGAGGAGGAGGATGACGGCGCGGCCCCGGGAGCGGACGACCCCGCCGCCTGAGCCGGAGCGGCTCCAGAAGGTGCTGGCCCGTGCGGGGATCGGGTCGAGGCGCGCCTCCGAGGCCCTGATCCGAGAGGGGCGCGTCACCGTGAACGGGAAGGTGGCCACGCTCGGCGACCGCGTGGACCTCTCGAAGGACGTCGTGGAGGTGGACGGCGGGCGCGTGCCGCTCGATCCGGGCCTCCGCTACTACGCTCTCCACAAGCCGGCCGGGGTCGTGACCACGGCCAAGGACCCGCAGGGCCGGCCCACGGTGGCGGAGCTGCATCCGGAGGGCCCGCGGGTCTTCCCCGTGGGGAGGCTCGACCGGGAGACCGAGGGACTGCTCCTGCTGACGAACGACGGCGAGCTGGCCAACCGCCTCACCCATCCCCGCTACGGGGTGGAGAAGGAGTACCTGGCCGAGGTGGAGGGCGACCCGAGCCCGGAGGCGATCCGCCGGCTGATGCGGGGCGTCGAGCTGGAGGACGGGGTGGCGAAGGCCGCGTCGGCGAGCCGGGTGGCGGGGAGCGGGGGGCGCGCGGCGCTGCGCCTCGTGATGACCGAGGGGCGGAAGCGAGAGGTGCGGAGGATGCTGGCGAGCGTGGGCCTCCCGGTGGCGAGGCTCGTCCGAACCCGGGTGGGGCCGATCCGGCTGGAGCGGCTGGGCCCCGGGGAGACGCGGGAGCTCGAGCCGCCGGAGGTCGCCGAGCTGTACCGAGCGAGCGGCGGATGACGCGCCTGCGAGGGATCCGGGGAGCCGTGTCCGTGGAGGCGGACAGCGAGGAGGCGATCCTGGCGGCCACGGGCGGGCTCCTGCGCGAGATCCTGGATCGGAACGGGCTGGAGCGCGAGGACGTCGTGAGCATCGTCTTCACGGCCACGCCGGATCTCCGATCGGCCTTCCCGGCGGCGGCGGCGCGGGCCATCGGGCTGGGAAGGGTGCCGGTGCTGTCGGCCGCCGAGATCGACGTGGAGGGCGCGCTGCCCAGGGTGGTCAGGGCGCTGCTCCACGCCTACACGGAGCGGTCCGACGTGGTGCACGTGTATCAGGGGGAAGCCGCCTCGCTCCGGGAAGATCTGGCATGAGAGTGGCGATCCTCGGGACCGGCCTGATCGGGACCTCGATCGGGCTCGCCGCGCGGGGCTGGCTGGACGCCGAGGTCGCGGGGCACGACCCGGACCCAAGCGCACTGGTAGCGGCGGCGGGGAGAGGGGCCGTGGAGCCGGCCGGGTCGCTGGAGGGGGCGGCCGCGGCCGCCGACCTCGCCTTCGTCTGCGCTCCCGTGGCCGCGATCCCGGGGGCGGCCGCGGCCGCCCTGGAGGCCGGCGCGCGCGTCGTCACCGACGCCGGGAGCGTCAAGGCCGGCATCGTGGCCGCGGTCGAGGAGCTGGCCGGCGGCGGCGCCGGCCGGTTCATGGGCGGCCACCCGATGACCGGCTCGGAGCGGTCGGGGCCCGCCGGCGCCGCCGCCGGCCTGATCGACGGCGCCGCCTGGGCCCTCACGCCGACGGACCGGACGGATCCCGCGGCCCTCGCCTCGGTGGAGGACGCCGTCCGCCGGATGGGGGCCGTCCCCGTGACGCTCAGCCCCGATCGCCACGATCGTCTCGTCGGCCTCGTCAGCCACCTTCCCCAGGTGGCCTCGACCGCGCTGATGTCCACGGTGGCTTCCTCGGCCGACGAGACCGCCCCCCTCCTGGCCGCCGGCGGGCTCCGCGACCTCACCCGTTTGGCCGCCAGCAGCCCCGAGCTGTGGGTGGACATCCTCCTCGCCAATCGCGAGGCGGTGGCCGAGGCGATCGAGGGCTACGGGGATCGCCTTCGGAGCCTGGCCGCCATGCTCCAGGCGGGCGACGCCGAGGGGCTCACGGAGGCGTTCGCTCGGGCGAAGGACGCCCGGCTCGGGCTCGCGGCTCGCCCCCAGTCCCGGGTGGGGCTGGCGATCCTGACCGTCCCCATCCCGGACCGCCCCGGCTCGCTGGCGGAGATCACCGGCGCTCTCGCTCATCGGAGCGTCAACATCGAGGACCTCGAGATCGTGCACAGCGCGGAGGGCGCCCGGGGGACGGCGCACGTCACCGTGGGGGAGGCCGACGCGGAGGCCGCCGTCCAGGCGCTGACATCGAGCGGCCACGAGGCCGCCCGCCTGGCCTGATGCGCCTCGTCGTCCGTCCCTCGAAGCCTCTGCGAGGGGCCGTCGCCGTCCCCGGGGACAAGTCGATCGCCCACCGGTGGCTGCTGCTGGCTGCGACGGCGCAGGGCGGCTCGGAGCTCGGCGGCCTGCCCCAGGCGGACGACGTCCGCTCGACCGCCGCCTGCGTCCTCCGGCTCACGGCCTCCCAGCCCGGCCTCGAGGCCTGGCTCAGGGGCGAGCCCGCCCCCGTGCGGCTCGAGGGCCGGGGGTGGGAAGGCCTCGTCCCTCCCGCCTGGCCGCTCGACTGCGGCAACTCCGGGACGACGATGCGGCTGCTGGCCGGGGTCCTGGCGGGCCGCGACTTCTCGTGCGTCCTCGAGGGCGACGAGAGCCTCGCCGCCCGCCCCATGGAGCGAGTGGCCGAGCCGCTGCGCCTCATGGGAGCCGAGATCCACACCGAAGAAGGCCATCCTCCCCTCCAGGTGCTGGGCGGGGACCTGCTCGGGATCGAGTACCGGCTTCCCGTTCCGAGCGCGCAGGTGCAGGGGGCGGTCCTGCTGGCCGGGGTCCAGGCCGTGGGCGAAACGGTGGTGGACGGCTCCACCTTCGAGCCCGGCTCGATCCGCGACCACACCGAGCGCGCCCTGGCGGCGCTGGGCGCCCCGGTCGAGACGGAAGGAGGACGGGTCGCGGTCCGCGCGTTCCAGCATCCGGGCCTGCGGGGCGCCGTCCCGGGCGATCCCTCCGCGGCCGCCTTCCTGCTGGCCGGCGCAGCGATCCTGCCCGGCTCGGACGTCGAGATCCGGGACGTCGGGGTCAACCCCACCCGGCTCGCGTTCGCATCGCTCATCGGAGCGACCGTCGACGAGGGGCGGCGCGAGGAGCTCGGCGAGCCGGTCGGCACGCTGGCCCGGCAGGGCGCCGATCCGGCGCCGATCGAGGTTCCGGCGGCCGGACTCCCGGCCGTCGTGGACGAGGTCCCGGCGCTGGCGGCGACCGCCGTCCACGCCGGGGGGGAGTCGTGGTTCCGGGGGGCCGGTGAGCTCCGGGTGAAGGAATCCGATCGCCTCCGGGGCCTGGCCCTGGGCCTCCGGGGCCTGGGCGGCGAGGCCGAGGTCCAGGGCGACGACCTCGTGGTGGGCGGCGATGGGCTCCGCGGCGGGGAGGCCGACTCTCAGGGCGACCACCGCCTGGCGATGGCCCTGACCGTGGCCGCCCTCGCCGCCGAGCGCGAGAGCGTGATCCACGACGTCCAGTGGGCCGCCGTCTCGTTCCCGGGCTTCGTGGACGCCCTCCGCGCGCTCGGGGCCGACGTGGAGGTGGAAGGGTGAGCGGCCCCGTGGTGGCGATCGACG
>DASUTZ010000134.1:0-6231 GCA_036374295.1 Actinomycetota bacterium | reverse complement strand
GACCTCCTTGCCCAGCCGCGCCGTCTCCCGGAGCTGGCGCGGGACCACCAGGCGGCCCTGGGAGTCCAGGTCCACCTGCTCGGCCTTCCCGAAGAAGATCCGCGCGTAGTCGCGGGCCTTCGGGTCGGAGATGGGGAGCCGATCGATCTCCTCGGCGCGCCTCCGCCACTCGTCGGCGGGGAACGCGTAGAGGCAGCCGTCCTGCCCCAGCGTGATGAAGACGCCGCCGTCGAAGGACTCCCGGAACTTCACGGGGAGCGAGACCCTCCCCTTGGGGTCCATCTGGTATCGGCGCTCGCCGACGAGTTCGGCCACCCGCACTCCCCTCTCCTCCACCGGGCCCCACGTTTATGCCACCGGTACTCCACCCAGTCAAGATGCTGGAGGGAATTACAGTGGTGTAAGTCGAGAGGGGTCAACTTCTGTGACTGGTGTGGCCAGCGGAAGCCGGTCAGACGAGGCTGGATCCCGCCCCGGGTGGCCCCGGTCCTAGAGGTAGGCCTCCCACTCGGGCTCGAGGCGTCCGAGCGAGAGCCTCAGGCCGTCCCTGGGGACGTACGGATGACGCCGGAGCCGCAGCCCCGCCTCGTGGAGGAGCCGGTTCTCCTTCCGCGAGTTGCACGCGCGGCACGAGGCGACGACGTTCTCCCAGACGTGCTCCCCACCGCGGGACCTGGGGACCACGTGGTCCACGTTCTCGGCCGGCTTCCCGCAGTACTGGCAAGACCAGTCGTCACGCGCGAAGACCGCGCGCCGGGTGAGCGACGCCCTGGCCCGGTAGGGCACTTTGACGAAGTAGTTGAGCCGCACGACCGAGGGCGCCTCGAACGACGTGTACTCGGACCGGAAGACCTGGCCGTTCGACTCCACGACCTCGGCCTTCTCCTTGAGGACGAGCACGACGGCACGCCTCGCCGTCACCACGGCGAGGGGCTCCTGCGTCGCGTTGAGTACGAGTGCTCTCCCCACGCCTCTGCCGACCCCGGTGATCGTCCGGAGCGTGTCGCCATTATAGGGGGAGCCGCCGGGTGGTTCCGGGGGCCGGTGCTAGACTCGCCGCCGTGAGAACCCTCCCCGGCGCCCCCGTCGTGGCGGCTCGCGGCCTCGTCAAGCGTTACGGGACGTTCGAAGCGGTCCGCGGCATCGACCTCGACGTCCCCGCGGGACGGTGCTTCGGCTTCCTGGGCCCCAACGGCGCGGGGAAGACGACCACGATGCGCATGATCGCCACCTCCGCTCCCCCCACCGAGGGCCACCTCACCGTGCTCGGGCTGCCCGTCGAGCGGGGCCGCGAGATCCGCTCGCGGATGGGCGTCGTCCCCCAGGAGAACAACCTCGACGAGGAGATCACGGTGATCCAGAACCTCGTCGTGTACGCGAGGTACTTCGACATCCCCCCGTCGGTGTCGCGGCCGCGCGGCGAGGAGCTGCTGGGGTTCGTGGCGCTGGGCGACAAGCGCGACCGTATGCCGGAGGAGCTGTCCGGCGGCATGAAGCGCCGCCTGCTCATCGCCCGGGCCCTGATGAGCGACCCCGAGGTCCTCGTCCTCGACGAGCCCACCACGGGCCTCGACCCCCAGGCCCGCCACCTCGTGTGGGAGAAGATGCGGGAGCTGAAGCGTCGGGGCGTCACGCTCCTCCTCACCACCCACTACATGGAGGAGGCCTCACAGCTCTGCGACCGGCTGGTGATCATGCACGAGGGCCGGATCCTCGTGGAGGGTTCGCCGCGGGAGCTCGTGGCCCGCGAGGTCCCGCCCCAGGTGGTGGAGGTTCTGGAGCCCCAGGACCACGAGCGGGAGCACCTCGCCGCGCTCGAGGGCGTGGCCGACCACGTGGAGCACCTCTCCGATCGCGTCCTCCTCTACGGGACCGACGGCGAGACGCTGCTGGGCAAGGTGCGCGGGATCGTCGCCGACCAGGGGTCGGTGTGGCTCCGGGGCTCCGGGCTCGAGGACGTATTCCTCTCGCTCACGGGCAGGAGACTGATCGAGTGAGCGCCGCCGCCCCGAGCGGGAGCCTGCTCCGCCCGCCCGACGTGCGCCTGCGCTCGGCGTTCCGCCTGTGGCAGCGGAACGCGACGATCTACCGGCGGACGTACAAGATGAACCTCCTGCCGAACTTCTTCGAGCCGTTCCTCTACCTCCTGGCGATGGGGCTGGGGCTCGGCGCCTACCTCTCGCAGGTGGAGGGGATCCGGTACATCGACTTCATCGCGCCCGGGCTCGTGGCCACCGCCGCGATGTTCGGCACGAGCTACGACGTCACGTTCAACGCGTTCGTGAAGCTGCGGTTCGGCAAGGTGTATGACGCCGTCATGTCGACGCCGCTCACCCCCGAGGACATCGCCCTGGGCGAGCTGCTCTGGGGGACGACGCGGGCCTTCATCTACGGCGTGGTCTTCCTGATCATCGCCTCGTTCTTCGGGGTGGTGCATTCGTGGCTCGCGCTCCTCGCTCCGCTGGCGATCGCGCTGATCGGCATGATGTTCTCGGTGATCGGCCTGGCGTTCACCGCCGTGGTGCCGCTGATCGACTACTTCACCTACTACTGGACGCTCTTCATCACGCCCATGTTCCTCTTCAGCGGGATCTTCTTCCCGCTGGACCGGCTTCCCGACTGGGTCCAGTCCGTGGCGTGGTTCATCCCGCTGCACCAGGCCGTCAACCTGATGCGGGCGCTGATGCTGCACGGCGATCTCGGGGCCGCGGCCGCCGCCGCCGCATGGATCGTCGTGCTGACGGCGGCGCTCGGGGTGCTGCCCCTCAACCTGCTCCGCCGCCGGATGATCCGCTGAGGTGCTTGACTCGAGCGAATGACACCCGTGTAATCCTCTCGGAGGCGGGTCGGCCGCGCCCGAGGGATGACGGACGCTCCCAAACAGGGGCCGCGCGGGGCGTCTCAGGGATGAAGGGCGTCGGCCGCCGCCTCCCCCACTGCGCCGTTTCCGCCTTCGGCACCGTAGAATCGGAGCACTCGACTCCGGAGGGCGCGTGGCAGCGAGCAGCGACTGGGGACGGTTCCGGGCAACATTCGACGCGATCCGAGCGAACATCGATCACGTGATCCAGGGGAAGAGTCGGGAGACCCGGCTGGCCCTGGCGGCCCTCGTGGCGGAGGGGCACGTCCTGATCGAGGACGTGCCCGGCGTGGGGAAGACGATGCTGGCCAAGGCGATCGCCCGCTCGATCGACTGCTCGTTCCGGAGGATCCAGTTCACCCCCGACCTCCTCCCCACGGACATCACCGGCGTGAACGTCTTCAACCAGGAGCAGCAGGACTTCGAGTTCAAGCCGGGAGCGATCTTCGCCAACATCGTCCTGGGCGACGAGATCAACCGGGCCAGCCCCAAGACCCAGTCCGCCCTCCTGGAGTCCATGGAGGAGCACCAGGTCACGGTGGACGGCGCGACCTACGCCCTCGGGGTGCCGTTCATGGTGATCGCCACGCAGAATCCGATCGAGCACGAGGGGACCTACCCGCTCCCCGAGGCTCAGCTCGACCGCTTCATGATCCGGCTCTCGATCGGGTATCCGGAGGCCGACGCCGAGGCCGAGATCCTCACCGCCCACGGGTCTCACTCGGCGCTGGAGGACATCGATCCCGTGACCGACGCGGGCGGCGTCGCGGAGCTCATCGCGATGGCACGCGAGGTCCACGTGGCCGAGCCGATCCGCCGCTACATCGTCGACCTCGTGGGGGCCACCCGGTCGCACCCCGACCTGTACCTGGGCGCCAGCCCCCGCGCCTCCCTGATGCTGATGCGGGCGGCGAGGGCCTACGCGGCCAGCGAGGGTCGCGACTACGTGCTGCCCGACGACGTCAAGACCCTCCTCGTCCCGGTCCTCTCCCACCGCCTCATCGTCGCCCCCGACGCCGCGATGAGCGGGCACTCGGCGTCCTCCCTGCTCGTGGGGCTGCTGGACGAGATCCCCGTCCCGGTCCAGGGCTGATCATGCTGACCCGGCGCGGGCTCTCGGTGCTGGCCGCCGGGGCGCTCCTGTGGGTGGCGGCTCGCCTCACGGGCTCGCCCGACCTCCACATGGTCGCGCTCGGCCTGCTGCTGCTCCCCGCCCTGGCGGCCGTCTTCATCCGTTGGAGCCGGCACGGGCTGCGGGCCACCCGCCGGCTCGGGCAGCGCCGCGTGTTCGCCGGGTCGCCGCTGCGCGTGGCGATCGAGGTCCAGAACACGAGCCGCTCGGCCGCTTCCCTGGTACTGCTGGAGGATCGCCTGCCGCCGAGCCTGGGACGCGCCGCGCGCGCGGTGCTCGGGGGCCTCCGGGGTCGCCACCGCCAGACGATCTCCTACACGGTGCACTGCGGGCGGCGGGGCCGCTTCCACATCGGGCCGTTGATCGCCTCGGTGACCGACCCCTTCGGGCTCGCCCAGCGGAAGGAAGAGTTCCCCGACGTCCATGAGCTGATCGTCTATCCGCACGTGGACGACCTGCGCGCGCCCTCCCCCGCCCGGACGGCTGGGGGCGCAGGGGACACGACCGCCCGACAGCTCTACCAGTCGGGCGAGGAATTCTTCACGATGCGCGGGTACGAGATCGGCGACGACCTGCGGCGGATCCACTGGCCGTCCACCGCGCGAACGGGGCGTCTCATGATCCGCCAGGACGAGGCGGGGCGACGGGCCTCAGCCACCGTGTTCCTGGACACGCGAAGGGCCGTCTATGGGGCCGACCAGGACCTCGAGCGCGCCGTCTCGGCGGCGGCCTCGGTGGGGACCCTCTACCTCCGGGGCGGGATCGACCTTCGTCTCGGGATCATCGACCTCGCCCCCCAGCGGATGGCGCCCGAGGCGTTTCTCGAGGCCTTGGCCCTCGCCGATCCCTCCGGGGAGCGCCAGCTGGGCCGCTCGCTCGTTCCGCTCCGCGACCGCAGCGCGACTGGCTCCGCGCTGCTCTTCGTCACCGGCCTGCTCGCCGACGAGGACCTGGGCGCGCTGATCGCCGCCACCGGCGCCTACGGGCAGAAGGTTGCCGTCCTCGTGGTGGCCGGGGACGGCGAAGGGGTCCGCGCGGCGCGGGTGCGTCTCTCGCGGGCGGAGTGGCGGACCGTCCTCCTGACACCGGACCGGAGGCTCCAGGAAGCATGGACGCTCGGAACCGCACGACCGATCGCAGCAGCCGCGCGCTCCTGACGGCGGCGCTGATCCTCCTCGCCGGTGTCACCGGCGCGGCCTTCGGCCGCGTCTTCGAGGGCGGTCAGCCGGCGGCGCGTCTCGTCCTGGCGGCCGCCGCGGCGGCCGCCCTCGCGGCGCTCCTGGAGCGGCGACACCTGGCGCTGTCGGTGGCGACCGCCGCGGCGGCCGCCCTCGTCACGATCGGGCTCGTCGTCTTCCCCGCCACGACCTGGTTCGGGCTCCCCACGCCCTCCACCCTCGACGCCCTGGGCCGGGCGCTCGGCAACCTGGGCCGGCGAGCGATCGAGGAGGCGGCCCCCGCCCCGGCCATCCCCGCGCTCTTCGCTCCGTCGATCATCGCGGTGTGGGCCGCGGTCTACGGCGCCCATGCGCTGGCGACCCGCGCGGCCAGCCCGATCCTCGCCCTCGTCCCGCCCGCGGGCCTGATCGGGTTCGCCAACGTCGTGGCCGAGGACGGCGCGCGTCCCGCGTACGCCGCGGCGTTCCTGGTCGCCGCCCTGGCCGTGGTGTACACGTCCGGGATGAGGCAGCTGGACCTGTGGGGGCCGGTCCTCCCTCGCAGATCCCTCTCCGCCGCCCGGCTCGCCGCCGGTCCCTCCGGCCGCCTCGCCCGGCGGCTGGGCCTCGCCGCCACGGCCGTGGCCGTGCTCCTCCCGGGGATCCTCCCCGGCTTCGGCGCCGACGCCGTCCTCGACCTCGACGGAGGATCCGGAGGACGGGTCGCGATCAGCCCGCTCGTGGACATCCGCCCGAACCTCATGCGGGACGAGCCCCTCGAGCTCTTCACCATCGAGGCGGAGCGGCCCGCGTACTGGCGGCTCCAGGCCCTCGACGAGTACACGGGGCGCTTCTGGCGGCCGGGCGATCCGCGGGGCGATCTCGCGGCGGCGGTCCCCGGCGGCCGGGGCCTCCTCCCCCAGCCCCCCGGCGAGGGCCCCGCCCTCACCCAGCACGTCCGGGTGACCAGGCTGGGCGGCCGCTACCTCCCGGCCGCGCACACCCCCGTCGAGGTCGCCGCCGTCGGGCTCGACCTGCGGCACGACGCCGAGCGGGGATCGCTCATCGTCCCCGGGAGCCTG
>DASUTZ010000133.1:0-2796 GCA_036374295.1 Actinomycetota bacterium | reverse complement strand
CAGTTCGGGACGTCGGGCTGCGTGGGCTGCGGGCGCTGCATCACCTGGTGCCCGGTCGGCATCGACATCACCGAGGAGGTCGCCGCGATCCGCGCGAGCGAGGAGGCGTCCGGATGACCGTGGAGGGGCTGGATCGGCTCCTGGCCGAGCACGACTTCTTCCGAGGGCTCGAGCCCGAGCATCTCTCCTTCGTCGCGGGCTGTGGGAGCAACGTGCGGTTCGCCGAGGGGGACTTCCTGTTCCGCGAGGGAGAGCCGGCCGACCGCTTCTACATCGTCCGCGAGGGGCGTGTGGCGCTGGAGGTGCGCGGTCCCGGCGAGGGGGCGCTCGTCCTCGACACGCTCGGAGCGAACGAGGTGGTGGGGGTCTCCTGGCTGTTCCCGCCGTACCGCTGGCAGTTCGACGCCCGAGCGGTGGAGCCCGTTCGCGCGGTGGCCCTCGACGGAGCGTGCCTCCGCGAGAAGTGCGACCGGGAGCCGCCCCTCGGGTACGAGCTGATGAAGCGATTGTCTGAGATCTCGTCCCAGCGGATGCAGTCCGCCCGGCTCAGGATGCTGGATCTGTATGGGCGCTCCGGCTGACCACCCGGGCCCGATGACGCCCCTCCCCTACCGGGTGGAGGCCAGACGATGGGAGACGCCGGACACGGCGACCCTGGCGCTCTCCCCGATCGACGCCGCCGCGCCCCCCTTCCGGCCCGGCCAGTTCCACATGCTGTACGCCTTCGGCATCGGGGAGGTCCCCATCTCCGTGAGCGGGGACGCGGACGAGGCGGGCCCCGTCCTGCACACGATCCGTTCGGTGGGTGCGGTGACCCGCGCGCTCTGCGCCCTGGAGGAGGGCGACACCGTGGGCCTGCGGGGACCCTTCGGCGCCGGGTGGGACGAGGACGAGGCGGAGGGTCTCGACGTCGTGGTCGTGGCAGGCGGGCTCGGACTGGCCCCCCTTCGCCCCGCCGTCCTCAGGCTCCTCAGAAACCGGGACCGGTACAACGACGTCTCGGTGCTGGTCGGCGCGCGCGAGCCGGAGGGCCTGCTGTTCGCGGAGGAGCTGGCCTCGTGGCACGACCGGCTCCACGTGGACGTCACCGTGGACCATGCCTCCCCGACGTGGCGGGGCAAGGTGGGGGTGGTCACCGAGCTGATCGACGGCGCTCCGTTCGATCCATCTCGGGCCGTCGCCCTCGTGTGCGGGCCGGAGATCATGATGCGGTTCGCCGTCCGCGCGCTGACCGAGCGCGGGGTCCCGCCCGGGTCCGTCCGGATCTCTATGGAGCGCAACATGAAGTGCGCGATCGGGCACTGCGGGCACTGTCAGCTCGGCCCCGAGTTCGTCTGCAAGGATGGGCCGGTGTTCACGTACGAGCGCCTGGCCGGCTGGATGGAGGTCGCGGAGGCCTGATGGGCAAGCCCACCCTCGCCGTCTGGAAGTTCGCCTCCTGCGACGGGTGTCAGCTCACGGTGCTGGACCTCGAGGACGACCTCCTGCCGCTGGCCGGGGAGGTCGAGATCGCCCACTTCCTCGAGGCCACCTCCCGCTCGGTGGAGGGCCCGTACGACCTGTCGCTGGTCGAGGGGTCGGTGACGACCCCCCACGACGCCGAGCGGATCCGCGAGGTGCGTGAGGCGTCGCGGTTCCTGGTGACGATCGGCGCCTGCGCCACGTCCGGCGGGATCCAGGCCCTGCGCAACTTCGCGGACGTGCGGGAGTTCACCTCCGCCGTCTACGCGAAGCCCGAGTACATCGCCACGCTGGAGACCTCGACCGCGATCGCCGACCACGTGCCGGTCGACTTCGAGCTCCGTGGATGCCCGATCGACAAGGGGCAGCTGGTGGAGGTGGTCACCGCCTTCCTCCACGGTCGCCGGCCCACGATCCCGAACCACAGCGTCTGCCTCGACTGCAAGCGGGCCGGCCACGTGTGCGTCCTGGTGGCGCACGGCACGCCGTGCCTGGGGCCGGTCACGCACACGGGCTGCGGAGCCCTCTGCCCCGGCTACTCGCGGGGCTGCTACGGATGCTTCGGCCCGATGGAGACGCCGGACACAACGACGCTCAGCGGGAGGCTCCGGGACCTGGGCATGTCCGAGGGCGACCTCGTCCGCGTGTACCGGACCTTCAACACGAACGCCCCGGCCTTCAAGGAGGAGAGCGAGCGGCATGACGCATCGTGACCGGACGCTCCACGTCGCGGCACTGGCCAGGGTCGAGGGCGAGGGGGCGATGCTCGTGCGGCTCGAGGGCGGCCGCGTGGCCGAGGTCCAGCTGAACATCTACGAGCCGCCGCGGTTCTTCGAGGCGTTCCTGCGGGGCCGGCGGCACACCGAGCCGCCCGACATCACCGCTCGCATCTGCGGCATCTGCCCGGTGGCCTACCAGATGAGCGCGTGCCGGGCGATCGAGGCGGCGGCCGGCGTGGAGGTGCCCGAGCCGATCCACCGCCTCCGAAGGCTCCTCTACTGCGGCGAGTGGATCGAGAGCCACGCCCTCCACATCTACCTGCTCCACGCCCCGGACTTCCTCGGATACCACGGCGCGGTGGAGATGGCGAAGGACCACCGCGAGCTGGTGGAGCGAGGCCTCGGGCTGAAGAAGGTCGGGAACGAGGTGCTGGAGCTGATCGGAGGGCGCGCGATCCACCCGATCAACGTCCGGGTGGGCGGGTTCTACCGCGCCCCCACCCGCCGCGAGCTCGGGCCCCTGGCGGAGAAGCTGGAGCGGGCCCGGGAGGCGGCCCTGGAGACGGTCCGGTGGGTGGCCGGCTTCGACTTCCCCGACTTCGAGCAGGACTACGAG
>DASUTZ010000132.1:0-5945 GCA_036374295.1 Actinomycetota bacterium | reverse complement strand
GCGATGCTGAGCGTGATCGTGGACACCGCTGCCGCGACGCTGCATGCGTCCACCGCCGCGCTGTTCCTCCTCACGCCCTCGGGGAAGCGGCTGCGGCTCCAGGCAGTCCTGGGGTACGAGCCGTCGGCGGTCACCGAGATGCGCCTGGGGCAGGGGATCGCCGGCCGCGCAGCGGAGGGCCGTCCAGTCCTGGTGCCGTCCCGCCTGGAGGAGACCCCGAAGCGGTCGCCTGCCGAGCCCCCGGCCACCACCGCCATCGCCGTCCCGCTCGTCCGCGGCCCGAGCACGATCGGGGTGCTCGCGCTCTACGGCCGCACGCTCCCCGACCCCTTCACCGAGGACGACGCGGCGACGCTCGCCTCGTTCGCCGGCCAGGCCTCGGTGGCGATCGAGAACGTCCTCCTCCACCAGGAGGCCGAGCGCCTGTCCCTGACCGACGGACTGACGGGGGTGTGGAACCGGAGATACCTCCAGCTCCAGCTCCAGAAGGAGATCGATCGGGCCAAGCGCTTCGGGCGGCCGCTCTCCCTGCTCCTCGTCGACATCGACCGCTTCAAGGAGACCAACGACGAGCACGGCCACCTCGTGGGCGACGAGGTCCTGGTCGAGGTCGTCCGCCGGATCGTGGACTCGACCCGCAGCAGCATCGACGTCGTGGCCCGGTTCGGAGGCGAGGAGTTCGTGGCGCTGCTGCCGGAGACCCCGCGAGAAGGCGCCCGCGTCGTGGCCGAGAAGGTGCGCCAGGCCATCTCCCTGCGCCCGGTGCAGGCGGAGGGAGTCGGGGCGGGCATCCACGTCACCGTGAGCGTCGGGGTGGCCTCCTACCCGGAGGACGGCACAACGGTCGACGCGCTCCTGCGGTCCGCCGACCGGGCGATGTACCGGGCCAAGGAGGCGGGGCGGGACCGGGTCGAGCTGGCCGTCTCGGGCGAGTCGACCGCGAGGGGCTCAGGCGGCTAGACTTCCGGCGCACCCGCCGTCGACGCTGGAGGGAGCGTGAAGGTCAGGAAGGCCGTGATCCCGGCGGCCGGTCTGGGCACGAGATTCCTGCCGGCCACGAAGGCCCAGCCCAAGGAGATGCTGCCGGTCGTGGACAAGCCGGCGATCCAGTACGTGGTCGAGGAGGCCGTCCGGGCGGGCATCGAGGACATCCTCATCATCACTGGTCGTGGGAAGCGCACGATCGAGGACCACTTCGACCGCTCTTTCGAGCTCGAGTTCTACCTTGAGCAGGCGGGGAAGCACGAGGAGCTGAAGGCGGTGCGGCACATCTCCGACATGGCCTCGATCCACTACATCCGCCAGAAGGACCCGCGCGGGCTGGGGCACGCCGTGGCCGTGGCCGAGCCGCACGTCCAGGGCGAGCCGTTCGCGGTGCTGCTGGGCGACGACATCGTCGTGGCAAACCCGCTGCTCGAGCGGATGATCGGGGTGTACGAGCGCTACGGGCGGAGCGTGATCGCGGTGCAGGAGGTTCCCCGCAGCGACATCCACCTCTACGGCTCGATCAAGCCCGAGTACGTCGAGGACGACCTGGCGCGGGTCCTGGACATCGTGGAGAAGCCCGCGGCCGAGGAGGCGCCGTCCACGCTCGGGGCGATCGGGCGGTACGTGCTGACGCCGGAGATCTTCGAGGCGCTCCGCGAGACCTCCCCGGGGGCGGGCGGAGAGATCCAGCTCACCGACGCGATCAGGATGCTCGCCAGCGAGCAGGCCGTCTACGCGCTCGTCTACGAGGGAGAGCGGTTCGACATCGGGAAGAAGCTCGACTACCTGCGCGCCACGATCGAGCTGGCCGTCGACCGCGACGATCTGGGGCCGGCGCTCCGCGCGTACCTCGCGGACCTGGTCCAGAGGAAGAAGCTGCTCTAGTCGTGCGCTCCATCCAGGAGGCGCGCGAGTCGATCCTCCGGGCGGTCGAGCCGCTCGCCCCGATCGAGCTGCCGCTCCAGGAGTCGCACGGGTGCGTGCTCGCCACCGACGTGATGGCCGAGTACGACCTGCCGCCGTTCTCCTCCGCGGAGGTGACCGGCTACGCGGCTCGGGCCGCCGACATCCACGCGGCCACCGAGGAGACCCCGGTGCCGCTCCGGCTCTCGTCCGGGGAACCAGGTCGGCCCGCGGGAGGAACGGTCGGCTGGGGCGAGGCCGTGGCGGTGGCCGCCGGCGCGCCGGTCCCGGCCGGCGCCGACTGCGTCGTCCCGCTCGATCGGTGCCGTGTCGAGGGGGGAGGGGTTGCCGTCGTGGCGCCCGTCGAGTCGGGCGAGTTCATCCGGCCGGCCGGTCGCGACGTGCGGGCGGGGGAGACCCTCGTGCCGGCCGGGAGGAAGCTGTCGTCCGCGGAGATGGCGATCCTGGCGGCGGCGGGGCGCCCGGCTCCGCCCGTATACCCACGGCTGCGGGTGGGCGTGATGAGCATCGCCCAGGACCTGGCGGAGCCCGGGCGCCCCGCCGCCTTCGGCCAGGCCAGGGAGGCGGCCTCGTTCGCCGTGGTGGGGGCCCTCCGGGAGGCGGGGGCGGTCCCGTACCGCGTGGGGATGGTGCCCCCCGTGGAGGGGGAGCTCCGTGAGGCGGTCGTGACGAACCTGGCCCGGGCCGACTCCTTCGTCTGCACGGTCGGCGCGTCCGACGCGGACCTGGATCCCGAGGCGCTGGACGTCCTCGACGTCGAGTTCGACGACGTGGCGATGTTCCCCGGCATGACGTTCGGCTTCGGCGTCGTGGAAGGGGTCTCCTTCTTCGTCCTCCCCGCCTCGCCCGTCTCGGCGTTCGTGCTGTTCGAGATGCTCGTCCGCCCGGCCATCCTTCGGATGATGGGGCGCCGCGACATCTCCCGCCCCGAGGTGAAGGCGGTCCTGGAGGAGGGTGTCTCCGGCCCGTCCGGCGTCACGATGTTCGTCCCCGCTCGGGTGGAGCACCGGGAGGGCTGGAGGGCGACGCCCACCGGCGGGGCCGATCCGGACAGCTTCGCGGCCCTCGTGCGGGCCAACGGCCTCGTCATGATCCCCCCCGGCGATACGGAGCCGGCGGCCGGAGACGAGGTCCGCGTGCGCATCTTCCGGCCCCTGGAGCGCTGAGGCGCGAGATTCGCCGGAAATGTTTGAACCACTACATCTTGGGTGCTAGCGTGCGCCAAGGCCCATATCTGGCGGCTCGACCGGGGAACGGCCGACGGAGGTGCTGGGCGTTGGATTGGCTTCTACTCGCGGTTTTGGGCATCATCTGGGCCGTACTGCTCATGCCGCGTCGCCCCAAGACGGCGGTGCGCCCGACACCAGGAGACTTCTCGGTGTTCACGCAGCAACGCAGGGTATTGATGCCGCGCTCGGACGAGCGGTTCCTCGGGCCGAGGGACCGGGCTCGCTCGCGGTTGCTGGAGCGGAGGCGGCGGGTCCTCACCGTGCTGCTGGAGGGGATCGGGCTGACTGCCCTCATCGGGTTCGTTCCTCCGCTGCGCGAGATGTGGGTCTTCAGCGGGATCCTCGTGGCCCTGCTCGGCGCCTACGTCTGGATGCTGCTTCAGCTGAAGGCCCGCAGGACGACGATCTCGCTCCCGGCCCAGCCGGTGCCGCCTGTCATGCGCGCGCCCGCCGTGCCCGAGCCCGAGTTCGAGGTCGTGGTCGGCCCGGACCGTCCGATCGTCGTGATCCCGGACGAGGTGGCCGCCGCTCGCCGGGCCCGCTCCGCGGGCTGACGCCCGTCGCGGCGTCTGCGAGGATGTGCCCGTGGATCTCGACGGCCTCGCGGGCGCGTTCCAGCGGCGCTTCGACGCGAAGATGGGCGCCCGCGAGGCCGCCCTGGCCGCGTCCCGCAGGGCCATCCGCTCCTCGGCCAACGCGATCCGCGCCATCCATCGAGGTGAGACCGGGGTCGCGGAGGACCTGATGGAGCAGGCCGCGGCCTCCGTCGAGGAGGCGAAGGCCGCCACGAAGGACCACCCCGACCTCCTCTTCGCCGGCTACGTCCACGACGCCCAGAAGGAGTACGCGGAGGCGCGCGTCACCGAGGCCATCGTGTTCGGCAAGCCCCTCCCCGGCCCCGAGGAGCTCGGCGTCCAGGACGCGCCCTACCTCAACGGGGTCGCGGAGGCGATCGGCGAGGCCCGCCGCACGATCCTGGATCTGCTGAGGCAGGGTGAGGTCGACCGCGGCGAGGAGCTTCTCCAGACGATGGACGACCTCTACTCGCTGCTGGTGACGATCGACTATCCCGACGCGATCACGGGGAACCTGCGGCGCAGCACCGACGTGGCCCGCTCGATCATGGAGAAGACCCGCGGCGACCTCACGATCGCGCTGGTTCAGAAGGGCCTGAGTGACGCGCTGGAGCGGCACCGGGAGGACCTGCACGGCTGACCCGGGGTGCTACCATCGACCCGTCCCGGGGGTGTAGCTCAGGGGTAGAGCGCTGCGTTCGCAACGCAGAGGTCAGGGGTTCAAATCCCCTCACCTCCACATCGAGCCGCTGTCTGCGCTGGGCAAAAGGTGGATATCCGGATATCCTCGAGTCATGGCCAAGGTGCTCGTCTCGATCGATGACCG
This sequence comes from Actinomycetota bacterium, assembly GCA_036374295.1. GTDB lineage: Bacteria > Actinomycetota > UBA4738 > UBA4738 > CALAEC01 > DASUTW01. The sequence continues at coordinate 1,404 of DASUTZ010000132.1, read as the reverse complement.
TCTCCTGGCCCGTATCGACCGCGCAGCCAGGGAGTCGGGTCTGAGCCGCAGCGGCTACCTCAGTCGCCTCGCGGCCAGGGAGGTGGAGTCGGCCCCCGGTCCCGGCCGCGATCGGAAGGTTCGCCGGGCTCTCGGCCGCTTGGACGAGCTCTTCCACGAGCACCCCGTCCCGGAGGATGCAACGGCGGCCGTCAGGGCCGAGCGGAACGCTCGGTGACGGACCTCGTCCTCGACGCGTCGGTTCTGTTGAAGTGGTTCGCGCCCATGCCCGAGAGGGGGCGGAAGGAAGCGGTTGATCTCCGCAAGGAGTTCGAGGAGGGTCGTCTCTCGGTGATCGTTCCCTCACTCATCTTCCTCGAAGTGCTGAACGTGGCTGGGAGGAGGTGGGGCTGGGAGCGCCACGCGCTCGCCGACCTCGCTTCGGCTCTGGACGAGCTCGGCTTCGATGTCAGGGAGCCGGAGCTCCCCTCGGTCGCGGCCTGGGTTGCGCAAGGGCTGACGGCGTACGATGCCGCGTACGTCGCGCTTGCGGAGCGAAGCCGGGTCGATCTCGTCTCCGACGACGATGAGGTCTTCGGTGTGGCCGGCGAGCTCGCTCGTCCGCTCGTTCGGCCGGCCTGACCGGGGAGCGCATCGAGGCGGCACGACACGACCCGATCGTGTCCCGACTCGTTCACGGGCGGGTCTCACGTGACCGCGCTGATCTCGAACAGGTGGCCGTCCGGGTCCCGGAAGAAGGCCCTCGTCTCCCGCCCGTGCTCGACCGGCGGCGTGAGGAACTCGGCGCCGCGGCCCCGCAGGTCCTCGTAGGCTGCGTTGCAGTCGGCGACCCGGATCGTGAACGCGTGATCCACGCGGTCGGGGTCGGCCTGCTCGGCGAAGGTCACGGTCGGCTTGTCCTCGGTCGGCCCTCCGCCGGTCACGAGCAGCAGCCAGGCCCCGAGGAACGAGAGCACCACCGACGTGCCTTCGTACTCGCCGTACAGCTCGGCCCCGAGCACGTCGAGGTACCAGGTCTTCGACCGCTCGAGGTCCGTGACGACGAGGATCGTCGTCAGCGCGCTGGGCTCTCCCGCGAAGCCGGCCACGCCGCGCATCGTACAGGGTTGTCAGATCGGCTCGATGTCGCTAACCTACAACCAAATGGTTGTAGATGAGCTGACCGACGAGGTGGTGGACGAGCTCTTCCGCGCTCTTTGCGACACCACGCGGCGCGACATCCTCCGTCGCTCTGCGCTGGACGCTCCATCCGTCTCGCGGCTGGCCGAGGCCTACCCCATGAGCTTCGCCGCGGTGCAGAAGCACGTCGCCGTGCTGGAGCGGGCCGGCCTCGTCACGAAGGAGCGGCGCGGGCGCGAGCACCTCGTGCACACGGTCCCCGAGGCGGTGCGCCGAGCCCGCCGC
>DASUTZ010000131.1:0-6473 GCA_036374295.1 Actinomycetota bacterium | reverse complement strand
CGAGGGGGATCCCGAGGGCCGCCATCTGCCGGCGCTACCCGGCGCTGCGCGCGACGAAGGCCTCCGAGAGGTGGTTCCAGGAGCACTCGGTGCAGACCTCGACGACGTAGCAGGCGCCGTCGGGGCAGCGCGCCGCGACGCGCAGGGCCTCACGGAAGGGCCAGACGCGGCCGTTGTCGGCCTTGAGCTCGTCGGAGAACACGTAGGCGAGCCGCACGAGGTTGGCCTCGTCGCACACGGGGCACGGCCGCCCCATATCCTCCCCCACGTTCCTGGCGGCGCGCATCAGCTCGGGGTGGGCGTCGCAGATGTCCAGCCGGGAGAGGAGCCCGCGACCGAAGTCGCGCAGGAGGAGCCGCTTGGCCAGCGTGTAGTCGACCGTCCCGAAGCCTTCCGGCTCACGGCTCATGGGGGCGATTGTACGGCACACCCCCGACGTCACGCGTTCCCCTCCCGGGCCTCTCGTTGACGTTTGCGGGGTGACGATGTAATCCTGTAATCATCATGACCAACAACAAAGAAGCGCAGGAGGAGATCCGGGGCTGGTTCGCCGGACGGATCCCCGAAGGATGGTTCACCGAGGACCCCGAGATCACCGTCGATCGCGACGAGATCCTCGTGGTGGGACGCATCGAGCCGCCCGAGATCGAGAAGAACGCCTCCGAGGAGGCGAAGCGAGAGGCGGAGCTCGGGCGCATCGCCCGGTTCCGCGAGGAGACGCGCGACAAGCGGATCGGCGTAGCACTCGGCGCCGAGCGCCGCTTCCGGACGAAGGTCTCCTGGGGCGCCGAGTGCGGCGACACACGACGCCTCTTCACCACCCTCAGCGTGCCGGTCATGACCCGGCTGCGGATGCCCGAGCGGGCCGTGCTCGACACGCTGGTGGACGCGGGGGTGGCCCGGAGCCGGAGCCACGCCCTCGCTTGGTGCGTGCGGCTGGTCGCCCGGCACCAGGGCGAGTGGCTCGAGGAGCTCCGATCGGCCTTCAGCGAGGTCGAGAGGGTCCGCGCGGAGGGGCCCTCGCTGTGAGCGACACGCTCGAGATCCGCGAGGCCGCCGCCCTCGACGCGTATTCCCGCGTCGTGACCTCGGTGGCCGAGACCCTCACCCCGTCGGTGGCCAGCCTCCGGATGAAGCGCCGCGTCCGCGGCGGGAGGCGGGCCGAGGGGGCCGGGTCGGCCGTCGTGATGGCCCCGGACGGCTACCTCCTGACCTCGGCCCACGTCGTGGCCGCGGCGGACGGGGGCTCCGCCGTCTTCGTGGACGGGCGCTCCCTCGACCTCGAGGTCGTGGGCACCGATCCCCTCTCCGATCTGGCGGTGATCCGCGTGGCCGCCGACGACCTCCCCGCCGCGACTCTCGGGGACGCCGACGATCTGCGGGTGGGCCAGCTCGTGGTCGCCGTGGGGAACCCGATGGGCTTCGCGGGCAGCGTCACCGCCGGCGTGGTAAGCGCGCTGGGCCGGTCCCTCCCAACGAGGACGGCCGCGGCGGGTCGGCTGGTCGAGAACGTGATCCAGACAGACGCGGCGCTCAACCCGGGGAACTCCGGGGGCGCCCTCTCCGACGGCGAATCCCGCGTCGTGGGCATCAACACCGCCGTGGCCGGGGTGGGACTCGGACTGGCCGTGCCCATCAACGACACGACCCGCGGGATCATCGGCGCGCTGCTCCGCGAGGGGCGGTTCCGCCGCTCCTACCTCGGTATCACCGGCGGGTGGAGGCCGCTCCCGCCCCGCGTGGCCGAGCGCCTCGGGCGCCAAGCCGGCGTGGAGGTCGTGGAGGTCGTGCCGGGCAGCCCGGCGGACAGAGCGGGGCTCCGCCCCGAGGACCTCATCCTCGACGTGGGGGGCGAGTCCGTGACCGACGTCGGCGACCTCCAGCGCCTCATGGTGGCCGAGCTGATCGACGCCGACGTCCGGGTGCGCGTGTTCCGCGACGGGGAGGTCGTCGGGGTCTCGGTCCGCCCGGTCGAGCTCCGAACCTGAGCCGTTAGGCGTCAGGCACCGGAGTCACCACCGGTCCAACGAGCCCGCCGCCGGTAGAGTCGGTGCATGGCGACGTTCGGGCTGTTCCTCCCGCATCGAGAGGACCCCGTGGCCGCGGCGCGTCATGCCGAGGAGCTCGGGCTGGACATGGTGACGATCTCTGATCACCTCCACGGGGCCCGGACCTGGGAGCCTTGGACGGTCCTGACCTGGATCGCGGCCAGCACGAGCCGGGTCCGCGTCTCGCCGAACGTGCTGGGGCTCCCCTACCGGCATCCCGCGGTGACCGCGAAGATGGTCGAGACGCTCCACCGCCTCTCGGAGGGGCGGGTCGTGCTGGGGATCGGGGCCGGCGGGAGCGACGCGGAGTTCGAGGCGTTCGGCGTGCCCGTGCGCTCACCGGGCGAGAAGGTGGACGCGTTCGAGGAGGCCCTCCGCATCATCCGCGGCCTGTGGGAGGAGGAGACGTTCTCGTTCCGGGGCGAGCACTACGCCGTGGAGGAGGCGCGGATCGAGCCGCGGCCGGGTCACATCCCGATCTGGATCGGAGCGTACGGCGACCGGATGATCGAGCTGACCGGGCGCTACGCGGATGGGTGGCTGCCCTCACTGATGTACGTCTCGCTGGACCGGGCCGCCCGGAAGATGGAGCGGCTCCGGGCGGCGGCCGAGGCCGCCGGACGCGACCCCGGCGAGATCACCATGGCCCTCAACGTCTGGGCCCGAATCGAGGTCGGAGCGGAACCGCGCCGCGGCCAGATCGCCGGCGGGGTGGGTCGGATGGTCGAGGAGATCTCCGGGGTGCTCGAGGCGGGCTTCGACCATCTGAACTTCACGGTGTCGGGCCAGGAGCAGAGGGCGATACTGGCCGAGGAGGTCCTCCCCGAGCTCTAGGCGGGCTCGACGTGCCACGGCTCGTGGCTCAGGGGGAAGACGAGCCCGCAGGCCGGTGCCTGCTGGTGGGCGAGCGTGCCGGCCGACGCCGATCCGAAGCCGAGGTCCGCCGCCAGGCCCAGTTCGTGGAGGGATCGCCCCGGTGGCGCGGCAAGCGCGGGCTTCTCCTCATGCAGCCTCGTCTGCTCGGCCCTGGTCCGGAACCCGGAGACGACCCAGAGATCGGGCACGCGAGCTCGCAGACACGCCAGGCGGGAGAGGAACCAGGGCTCCAGCCCGGCCACGTCGCCCTCCAGCGCAACGGTGGCCCGGGCGGCCCGGCGCAGCGTCCGCGTCCCTCCGAGGAACGGCAGCCGCACGCTTCGCTCCACCAGCACGAGGGCGTCCTCGCCACCCGGAGGGCAGCGGCACCGGATCAACCGGGCGCCGTTGAGCGCCGCGTATCGCTCCGCGGCCTCCACGGGGCTCTCGTGGGACGGGAGCACGAGCTCCTGGGCGGCCGCCAGGGCGGCCGCGTCGGCGGCGGCCTGCGCACGCGCCGCGCCGGTCGCGACGGCCCCCAGATCCCCCATCAGGGCCGCCGAGATCGCGGCCATGCCCATCGCCACCGCGACGACGATCGTGACGCTCCCCCGCTCCCTCACCCGACCTCCTGTCGCATCGTGGCCCGGGCCCGGAGGGTCACCTCGGTGGGGAGGAGCCACGAGAGGATCGGCGGGCCAGCCGGAGCGCGGTAGGAGAGGCTCACGGTCACGGCCGTGCCGACCCCGCCTCCCCGCTCCACGAGGATGTCGGCCCGGGCCTCGTCCAGGCCCGAGGCGATCACAGCTCGCCGGACCTCCCCGTCGTCGATGGTGACCGCCGCGGTCCGAGCGCCCTCACGCGCGGCCGAGAGCACTGAGAGCGACTCGCCGCCCAGACGGACCACCTGCACGAGACCCGCGATCACCAGCGCGACCAGCGGAAGCACGAGGGCGAACTCAACCGCCGCGCTCCCGGCTACTCCGCCTCGCCGAGGATCCGATCGATGATGCGGTCGAAGAACGCCGGGAGGCGATCGGAGGACCGGGCCCAGGCCAGCAGCCCGATCGCGATCGCGGCCGCGGCCAGGATCACGAGGGCGTATTCGGCGGTGGTCTGTCCCTTGCTCCCCGAGAGACGATCCAGGAGACGGGCTCGAAGAACGATCCACCAGGAGACGAGAGCGGTCCAGATCCTGATCATGGCCCCTCCTCATGGGACGCCTCGGGTGGCGACGAGCATCGCCGGGAGAACCGCCGCCAGGACGAACGCGGGAAGGATGCACAGCACGAGGGGGAAGAGCATCGTCACCGGAGCCCGCCGGGCTCGCGCCTCCACCTCCGCGTAGCGTTCGGCGCGGACGTCGCGGGCCAGGGATCGGATCGGGTCGGCCGCTGGGGCCCCGAGCCGGCTGGACCGATCCAGCGTCGAGGCCAGGCGCCCCAGGTCGGGGAGCGCGAGGCGACGGCCCAGGTGGTCCAGCGAGGAGGGCCAGCTGGCGCCGAGGGCGACCTCTCGGCGGATCCGCACCAGCGCCTCCCGGAGCGGCTCCGCCACGTGGTCCACCGCGCGATCGATGGCCAGCCTGGGTGTCAACCCCGCCGAGAGCCCGACCGTCACCAGATCCAACAGGGATGCGACCTCCGGCAGCATCTGCCCTCGGGCGGAGGCCGCGCGGCGGGCCAACGTGAACGCGGGGAGCCGCCAGCCGGCCGCGGCCGCCAGGGCACCGACGCCGACCGCGGCCGGCGATGGCGCGGAGGTGAGGCTTCCCCCGATCAGACCCACCAGGGCGCACACGGCCGCGGCGCCCCTGAGACGGTCAACCTCCGCGGGGCGTCCCAGGATCTCCAGACGCTCCGCGAGCACGGGAGGCGTCCACGGCACGCGGCGGCCCAGGGCCTCGAGAGGGTCCCTCCGGGGACGAGGCGGAACGCCCAGCCGCGCGAGTTCGGGGCTGCGTCTCGCGGCGGCCGCGGCCAGGAGGGCCGCGGCCGCCGCGTACCCGAGACCGACCACGATCACGGCTGGGCCCTCCTGAGGATGGCTCGGATCCACAGATACCCCACGAGCTGCAGCGCCAGCCCCGCGCCGAGCAGCGCCGCGCCCCGCGGCGTCGCGTAGATGGTGCCGAGGCCGTTCCCACTCGTCCCGGAGAGGAGGCCGACGAAGGCGACCGGAAGGAGAGCGAGAACGGCCCCGGACGCTCGACCCTGCGCGGTGAGGGCCCGGACCCGGCGGCGGGCCTCAGCCCGCCGCTCCGCCAGGGCCGCGACCTCGTCCAGCGCGGTCGGGAGGTCGCCCCCGGCACGATGATGGATCGACAGGACGCCGGTCAGCATCGCGGCCTCCCGCGAACCCAGTCGATCGGAGAGCCCCGCGAGCGCGGCGGGGAGGGGGCGGCCCATCGCCAGCTCCCGAGCCGCTCGCCGAAACGGCCCCGCGACGGCGGGGGGTCCCTCGCGTGCGACCTCCTCGAGCGAGCGGCGGATCGACAAGCCGACCCGAGCCGACGCCGCGAGCGCTCGAACTGCGTCCCTGAGCCCCCGCTCGGTCTCGAGAGCCTCTGCTTCTCGCGCCCTGGCATGGTGGATGAGCTTCCACCCCACGAGCCCTCCGCACGCGAGCAGCGAGGCGAGCGGGCCGAACAGCAGGAGACCGGCGGCGACGCTGCACAGCCCCGCGCCCAACAACGCCGCCGCACGGCCACCGGTCGGATCCACGGGAGCCTCGAGCCGGCGAGACATGCGCCTCCGCTCCGCGGCCGCGGCCAGGATGGATGCCCCGGTGGCGAGCCCCATCACCCCGGGTCCGCCCACCTCGATCATCGGGCCGTCCCGTTGGGAGAGAAGCCGAGCAGGTCCAGCTCGTCGCGGCCCTGGCGAAGCGCGATGCCGCCCGGCGAGCCGACGGCCTCCCAGCCGCCCCCCGCGTAGCGGAAGACGTCGCGTAGCAGCGGTCGGCCGCCCGCCGGCCCCTCGACCGAGGTCAGCCGGGCCAGGATCCTGCGACCCTCGCGGAGGCGCACCATGTGGACGACGAGATCAACGGTCTGGGCGATGTGCTCGCGGAGGTGGTCCGCGGGGAGCACAACGTCGGCCATCAGCGCCATCGTCTCCAGCCGCGCCATCAGCTCCTGGGGCGAGTTGGCATGAACCGTGGACATCGAGCCCTCGTGCCCGGTGTTCATCGCCTGGAGCATGTCGAGGGCCTCTCCGCCACGAACCTCCCCCACGACGATGCGATCGGGTCTCATCCGGAGCGCGTTCCGGACGAGATCCCTGACCGTGACGGCTCCGCGCCCCTCCGCGGAGGCCGGCCGGGCCTCGAGACGGACCACGTGCGCGGATCGGAGCCTCAGCTCCGCGGCGTCCTCGATGGTCACGATGCGCTCCCCGGCAGGGATGAAGGAGGACAGCACTCCGAGGAGCGTGGTCTTCCCAGACCCGGCGCCGCCGGAGATCAGGATGTTGGCCCGACCCCGCACGCAGGTCTCAAGCACCTCCAGGGTCCGCTCCTCCAAGGTCCCGAGCCGCAGGAGATCCTCGGGCCCGTACGGGGAAGGGGCGA